>JAUVIG010000423.1 GCA_030592825.1 Chlorobiota bacterium
ATTGAAATTTTAGAGTAATAAAATTATTTACCTGAAGTAATATTTAACAGAACAAAATCACTTCCTGAAAGTTTTATCCTATATTTGCTTCAACTATAATGCTCTTTCGGATTTATTTCTAATCCGAAAGAAAACTGTTCGGGATTTATAAACCCAAACAGATTAATTGCCAAAATAAGAGACAGAACAATGAAGAATTTAAAAAAACTATACAAAGCCATAAATAACAAAGTTCTCGTTCTCGATGGTGCAATGGGCAGTCTTATTCAATCATACAACTTAACCGAAGAAGATTTCAGAGGCAAACGTTTCAAAGATTATCATCTTGATTTAAAGGGGAATAACGACCTCTTATCAATTACTCGCCCCGATATTATTGAAGAAATTCACGGAAAATATCTTGAAGCAGGAGCAGATATTCTTGAAACCAACACTTTCAATGCAAATTTAATCTCAATGGAAGATTATGATATGCATCAGTACAATTTGGTTTATGAAATGAATTTAAAATCCGCGGAAATTGCGAAAAAGGTTTGTGATAAATATTCAAAACAAAACCTTGATAAATTTCGCTTTGTTGCAGGAGCAATAGGTCCTACAAATAAAATAGCATCTATGTCGCCTGATGTTGAAGACCCCGGAAAGCGTGCAGTTACTTTTGATGATGTTGTTGCCGGTTACACACCCCAAATCAGAGGATTATTAGACGGCGGTGCTGATATTATTCTCATTGAAACAATTTTTGATACTCTTATTGCAAAAGCTGCATTATACTGTGTTAAACAAGAAGCTGAAAAAAGAAACATCAAAATTCCGATTATGATTTCGGGAACGGTTACCGATAAAAGCGGAAGAACTTTATCCGGGCAAACCACAGAGGCTTTTATAAGTTCACTTTCGCATGTTGATTTGCTTACTGTCGGGCTTAATTGCTCAACAGGAGCATCGGATATGTTACCGCATATTGCAGAAATGTCAAAGAAGTCATCTTTTAAAATCTGTGCCTATCCTAATGCCGGGATGCCCAATCAATTCGGGGAATATGATGAAACACCGAAGAAGATGGCTGTTCAAATTAAACAGTTTTTGGATAATTCTTATGTAAATATCATAGGCGGATGTTGCGGAACTACGCCTGAACATATCCGGGAGATTGTTAAACTTGCTGAAAAATCGCAAATTCATAAAGTTCCTGAAATAAAAAACAAGACAAATTTAAGTGGTTTAGAACGTCTTGAAATTAGTTCTGAAAATAATTTTATAAACATAGGTGAACGCACAAATGTTGCAGGTTCAAGGATATTTGCCCGATTAATAAGAGAGAAGAAATATGAAGAGGCTTTGTCAATTGCTCGTCAGCAAGTTGAAAACGGAGCACAAATCATAGATGTCTGCTTGGATGATGCAATGCTTGATGCAGAAACCGAAATGATAACATTTTTAAATCTTTTGGTTTCAGAACCGGATATTGCAAAAGTTCCGGTAATGATTGACAGCTCAAAACACAATGTAATTATTGCCGGACTGAAATGTTTGCAAGGCAAAGCAATTGTAAATTCAATAAGTTTGAAAGAAGGGGAAGACATTTTCATTAAACATGCAAAAGAAATTAAACAATATGGTGCGGCTGTTGTAGTTATGGCTTTTGATGAAAACGGACAAGCAACAACATACTATGATAAAATCAAAATTTGCAAACGTGCTTATGATATTCTTACACAAAAAGTTAATTATCCGCCGGAAGATATAATCTTTGATCCGAATATCTTAACAATAGCAACCGGAATTGAAGAACACAACAATTATGCAGTCGATTTTATTAATACTGTAAAATGGATTAAAAATAATTTGCCGTATGCAAAAGTAAGCGGCGGCATCAGTAATTTATCTTTCTCATTCAGAGGAAATAATGTTGTAAGAGAAGCAATGCATTCTGTGTTTTTATATCATGCCGTGAAAGCCGGGCTGGATATGGGAATTGTAAATGCCGGGATGTTGCAAATTTATGACGAAATACCGAAAGATTTATTGGAGCTGACGGAAGATGTGGTTTTTAATAAAAGAGATGATGCAACTGAACGATTAATTGAATATGCTGAAAACGTAAAAGATTCCGGAAAGGCAAAAAAGAAACTTCAAGATTGGCGAACAAAGTCTGTTGATGAACGATTAAGTTATGCTTTGGTGAAAGGCATTACCGAATATATAGAAGAAGATACAGAAGAAGCAAGAAAAAATCATAAACAAGCACTTGATGTAATTGAGCAACCGTTAATGGCGGGAATGAACAGAATAGGAGAGCTTTTCGGGGACGGAAAAATGTTTTTGCCCCAAGTTGTAAAAAGTGCAAGAGTGATGAAAAAAGCTGTTTCTGTTCTGTTGCCCTATATCGAAGCAGAAAAAGCCGGCGGTGCAACAAGTTCTGCCGGAAAAGTTTTATTAGCAACAGTAAAAGGAGATGTGCATGACATAGGGAAGAATATTACAGGAGTTATTTTAGCATGCAATAATTTTGAAGTTATTGATTTGGGTGTTATGGTTCCCGCTGAAAAAATACTTGAAGTTGCTGAAAATGAAAATGTTGATATTGTTGGTTTAAGCGGGCTAATTACGCCGTCTTTAGAAGAAATGGTTAATGTTGCCAAGGAAATGCAAAAACGAGGAATGAATATTCCTTTATTGATTGGCGGAGCTACTACTTCAAAAATTCACACAGCAGTAAAAATTGCTCCTGAATATAAAGGTGCAACTGTTTATGTTATTGATGCTTCAAAAAGTGTTGCTGCCTCACAACAATTAATTCAGGAAAAAGATAATTTTATTAATAAAGTTAATGCTGAATATACCGATTTGCGAACAACTTATTCAAACAAAAAAGACAAGACATACATTTCACTTGAAAAAGCACGAAAAAACAGTTTCAAAACTAATTGGCAAAAGCATAAAATTGTAAAACCGAAATTTATTGGCACAAAAACGCTTAAATTTTTTCCTTTGCAGGAAATTGTTCCTTATTTTGATTGGACATTCTTTTTTCACGCATGGGATATTACAGGTAAATATCCGCAAATTTTTGAGCATAAAGAAAAAGGCAAACATGCCAAAAAACTTTTCGATGATGCACAAATAATGCTTGTTGAAATTATTAGGGGAAATTGGCTCACGGCAAATGCTGTAATTGGTTTGTTCCCTTCAAATTCAAACGGCGATAATATTGTTGTTTTTAATAATGAAGATAATAAAGTTGTAAAATTTAAATTTATCAGGCAGCAAGAAGAAAAAAAGAACAAAAAACATTATCTTTCTTTGGCAGATTATATTGCACCGCAAGACAGCGGAAAGTTAGACTACATCGGAGCTTTTGCCCTGACAACAGGTATTAATATTGAGCAAAAAGTAAAAGAATTTGAGGATACAAATGACGATTATTCAGCAATAATGCTAAAAACTCTTGCTGACCGTTTTGCTGAAGCTTTTTCCGAATTATTACATAAAAAAGTAAGAACAGAATTTTGGGGTTTTGCCAAAGATGAGAATTTAAGTACAGAAGACCTTTTCAAATCAAAATATCAAGGAATAAGACCGGCAATAGGCTACCCTGCCTGCCCGGAACATTCTGAAAAAAGAGTTTTATTTGACTTGCTTAAAGTCGAAAAAAATACAGGCATAAGCTTAACTGAAAACTTTTCAATGTCCCCGCCGGCATCAGTAAGCGGATTATATTTCGCACATCCCGAAGCCAAGTATTTCAACATCGGAAAAATCACAAA
>JAUVIG010000224.1 GCA_030592825.1 Chlorobiota bacterium
AAATGGCGATTACGAGCGACTGAACAAATAGCAGCAAAACTTGACGGTAAAAAATTCGGAGTGAAACGTTTTTTTGTTTTCGGAAGTACCAAGAATGCTACAGCCGGTCCCGGAAGTGATATTGATATATTAATTCATTTTACGGGAAATGACGATCAACAAAAAGACCTGATTTCGTGGTTGGAAGGGTGGAGTGTAAGTTTAGATTATACAAATTACTTGAAAACAGGATATAAATCTGACGGACTGCTTGATGTACATATTGTAACAGATGAAGACATTAAAAAACGAACAAGCTTTGCCGTTAAAATTGATGCTGTTACTGATGCTGCAAGGCTGTTACCAATAGGTACAGAATTATAATAAAATTGAGTCCACTCCGAAAAGTTAAAAAAATAAAAATGCCGCTAAAATACCAAGACACAAAATTTCACAAAAAGATCACTATCAATGCTTTAAATTTTGTGTATCTTTGTGTTTTTGTGACTTTCCCGTTTTAGCGGGACAAGTCGTGGCAAAAAGCTCTTTTCGGAGTGGACTCAAAATTGAATACCTTATTTTATTATAGCATTTAAGCATTATAGCATTTATTAATATTCCTCTAAATTCATGGTAGTACCTTATACTTATATCAGTTCCCTGTCGGCTTCTCCCGGAAACCCCGGATCAAATCGGACTAATGCCAATTCTTTACCGTTATGAGCAGCAGAAAAAGCATAAGTTTTTTTAAGTTTATCCTGCCAAGAACCTGTTATACTTGCTGATTCGTGAACATGACCGTGTAAAGTGATCAGAGGCTGTTTTGTATTAATGAATCTTTGTATCGCAATACTGCCGATATGAACATCTAAAGGAGCATGATCGAACATTTTACCGTCTAATGCAGCTCTGTCAAGTTTAGTTTTGTATGGCGGTGAATGAAATAAGAAAACAGCTTTAGAAAGATCATCCTCTCCTGCCAATTGTTCCAAATCCTTTTTTATTGTTGAATATACGATGTCATCTTTTTTTACGACAAATGAATGAGAACCTTCTTCAGGAGGAACACAACCGGGATCAACATATCTTGAAACATCGTATTTTTCCCAATCTTTCATTAAAAAAGGAGTAGGCGGTATATATGAATAACCGTAAACTGAATATTCCTCGAATGATACTTTTTTGTTGTGAATATATTCCCAAAGACCTTCTTTTTCTCCTTGTATGAAAGAATCTTCATCCGTTTTAGAATCATCATTCCCAAGTATAATAAAAACTCTCGGATATTTTTCTTTTAATATTTGTTTTATATTAAAAAAACCGGTTTTAATCACTTCACCAATAAAATCTTTCGGTATATTATCTGACGAAGAATAAGCGAATAATCCGGAAGGTAACAGATCTCCGCCAAAAAAAACAGCATCTGGTTTTTCTTCTTCAATTTTATTAAAAAGCTTATTATAACTATTAATATTACCGTGTAAATCTGACACAAAAAAACATAGAGACATAGCGTTTATTTTTCCCGATTTCAAAAAAAAATCAAAGATAACCAATATTCTCACTTTTTTTGAATTGTAAAAATAAAAAATAACTGTGTTCTAATGCAACACTTATTTTGTTACAGGCACTTAAATCAAAATTTGTAAGAAACAAAAACATTAATAAAACAACTGCCTTGATCAAAATCTAATTCATGATATCTTGTATGCTCAAGATGATTTTCGTTGTCATTATATTCTTCTGACAATTTAATAAAAGTGTAAAATTCAGGATTCAAAGTTGCAGTAATATTTATTCGTTTTGTGAAATTCCACTCAAAACCGATTATAAAATCTAATCCTAATTTAAGAAATTCTCCTGTTGAATACGGAGCCGAAGTATTGGGTGCAAAATACGAAAATTCTTCAAATTCAGGATTAGAATATATATCAACCGGTCTCTGATATTCTCTGTAAATATATATTTCATCCTTATAAAACCAGCCGATATTTATTTCTCCTCCGATTATCCAAGTTCCCATTCTTGTTTTTTTTGCTTTTTCTATGCCTGCATTCAGTTCAAACAAATAATTTTCTCGTAAATAATGCCTTTTCATAATAGTTGTATCCGTTATTTCAACGATGTCTCCGCCTTCAAACATCACCGGAGCTTCAATTTTGCTTCCGTCTTCATTATAATATGTGTAGTAGTCTTTTTTCATAACATCAGGAGTAAAGGATAAGCCGAGTCTGAAATTAAATCGTTCACCATAGTGTTTATATAAACCTGAATACTTTATTTTTACAGGTTCCTCACCTCCTAATAATACAGATAAAATTGGAGAAACATTAATTCCTACAGAATTGTTTTTTAAGCTGTCTGCATTTTCGTTCGACCGTTTTACATTTTGTGAAGTTGCAGTTGATATTACAAAGCTGATAATCAGCAAAATCAGTAATTGTTTCATGAAAAATATCTTTATGGTTTTACGAAATAAACGGAATAATTCGGATGTTATTATGTGAAAAAAAGTAGGTTGTTTGACCTAACATGTTATGGAAATCTGTTAAAACCTGTCAGGAGCAACTTTTATTTATATTGTCACCTTGAAAAGACGACTTACATTATATCCCCAAACTCTTCACAACAATCTCCGCAATATCCATAACTTCAATTTCCTTTTCTTTATCCTTCATTTTTAAACCGTCTTTCATCATGGTCATACACATAGGACAGGCAGTTGCTATTAAGTTACATCCTGTTTCAAGAGCATCTTCGGTTCTTAATTCATATACTTCTTTATCTCCTTTTTCCGCCTCTTTGAACATTTGTGTTCCTCCGGCACCGCAACAAAGCGAACGACTTTTATTTCGTTTCATCTCCGTTATTGAGCCGATTTGATTTAATGTAAATCGAGGAGCTTTGTATTCTCTGTTTCCTCTGCCGAGATAGCAAGGATCATGGAATGTAATCTTCTTGCCGGAAAATACTTTCGGATCAACTTTAAGTTTTCCGTCTTTTATCAGTTCTTGAATCAATTGTGTATGATGAATTACTTCGTAATTTCCGTCCAAGTCGCTATATTCATTTTTAAGTGTATTATAATCATGAGGGTCGCAAGTAACTATTTTTTTAACTTTATATCCGTTCATGATTTCAATGTTCATCATAGCTTGCATTTGGAATAAGAATTCATTACCTGCACGTTTTGCATTATCGCCCGAGTCGGTTTCTTCGGTTCCGAGGCATGCATAATTTACACCGGCATGTTCAAGTATTTTTGCAAAATTTCTTGTTATTTCAATACCGCCTTCATCATAAGCACCTGCCGAGCCAACCCACAGCAGATATTCAGGTGTTTTACCTTCGTTAAGTTTTTCTGACATTAAAGGGACTTTGATTTCTGTTTTATTTTTATCATTGAAACAGAGCTTATCTGCCCAATTAAAACGATCGGCAGCAGAATATTTCCACGGAGCACCATTGTTTTCAATATTTGTTGACATAGCATTGATCAATGAAGGTGCAGCAGATTCTTCCAAAAAGATGTAGCGACGCATTTCAAGTATCATTGACGGATGATCGATGCTTACCGGACACTCTTGTGCACAAGCATTGCAAGTTGTACATGCCCAAAGTTCTTCATAAGTCGTATAATCGGGATATAATGACTTACCGTCATCATAAGTTTTGCCTTCTTTTAAGAGTCCTTTTATTTTTTCTTCCATTCTTCTGCGATAATCTAAAACTACTTTTCTTGGTGAGAGTAATTTACCTGTTAAGTTTGCAGGACATACTGAAGTACATCTTCCGCATTGCGTACAGGCTAATGAATCAATGTAGTTTTTCCATGTTCCGTCTTCAACATCCTTTAAACCAAAACGTTCCGGTTCTGTATTTTCATCAATCGGAGGAACTTCTGCATCCGGATTTAACATTAATTTAACTTCACCGGTAACAGATTCCATTTCATTCATTTTTGTTAAAGGTTCTGTTCTTGAGAAATATACATTAGGTGCTGACATAAATACATGGAAATGTTTAGAGTAGGGCAGATAATTTGCAAAGAAGAAAATCAACAGAATGTGCGACCACCACATAATAAGTTCAATCATATGAGCAGAACTTTGCGGAATCCAATCAGTTATTAATGAGCTTAGCGGAAACAATCCGAATACATCGGTTCCGGAATTAACAATGTATGCTGCATTCATGCCTATTAAACTTACCATTAAGAGTAAAATTAATAAAAGAGCAAAGGATGCATCTTTATGGTCGCGATGTCGCATTTCATTACCTGTGAATCGTTTTATTTTCATAAAATTTCTGCGAATTAAAAATGCAATAATCAATATCAAAATAATCCATGCAGAAATATCACCGCCTGCAATTATAATATTATAAACAATTCCAAGAACTGAAAAAATTCTGTCATTTGAAAGATCATGATCAAACGGACTTCCGATAAAGCCGTCTGTCAGCATCTCTGCCGATCCGAACAGAATCAATATAAAACCCCAAAATACAAGAGCATGCATAAAACCAACTATCGGATAACGCATGATTTTATTTTGACCGATTACAACTTTTAAAAATCTGCTTAATCTTTCTCCAACGTTTTTTATTGAATAAGGTTTTTTAAGAAGTTTGATAATTCTGAAAATTTTAGAAAAACTCCAAGCTAAAATCCCGAATGCGATAACTGTTACTGCTGCGAAAATAATTTGTTCTGTCATTTTTTATTATATTTGAGGTTATATAATGAACTTTTTAATCGTAAATTTATAGAATAATTAATGAAATGTAATAATGCTTTAATTAGTTAATGCTTCAATGCTTTAATATTTTCAAATATCTATATACTAATGCTTTAATAATTATAAATTAAATATTAAAAGAAAGTTATATTGAGAATGAAACTATCACAATTAAACTCATTGCGTTTATTTAAGCATTATATCATTTAATCATAGAAGCATTTATAATAAAATTTAAATATACAAAATATTATGCTTGCATAAGAATATTTTTAAAATTTTGAATGATTTTTAATTTCCTTCAAAGAATAAATCTTCTCTTAGTTTATTAATTCTGTGTTCTGCATATTCATAGATACTATTCTTTATGTTGGGAATACTATGTTTGTTTTTAAATTCTATAACTTTTTCATAAAATTCAATTGCTTTTTTTTTATTATCGAGTTTATCATTTAATACAGCAATATTATAATAATCATTTACATAACGAGTGCCGTATATTTTGTATTTTTCATAATACATATTAAGAGCTTCTTGGTAATTATTCATTTGTGAATACGCAATTGCTTTATTGTCAGTAATATCATGAGTAATTCTTTTTGCAAAGCGAAGTAATTTTATAGTTTTATTTGCAAATTCAATGCACTTTTCACTTTCTCCTAAACCAAGATAAGTTCTGCTTAAATATGATGTATTGGAATATGATGTTGTATCTGCATTATAGACGGCAAGATTGTATTTTAAGGCGTCTTCGTATGCCTTTGTATCGCATAATGCTGTTCCGAGGCGTTTACATATGTTATATGTTGAATCTCCAAGTTGCAAAACTTTTTTATATTCCGGAACTGCTCTGTATAAATGATTTTTTTTAAAAAGAGCATCAGCTTTTAATTTGTAAAAGTCAGAATAAGCGGAATCAATCAGAATACCTTTATTACAAAATTCTATAGCTTTGTCATATTCAGTTACCTTAAGCAGAACTGAAGCTAATGTCTTGATATTTATTATACTGAAGCTGTCAGTATTGTATGCTTTTTCGTAATATTCAATACTCTTATTTGCCTTATTCAATTTAATATAACAATAAGCAATTTTTCTGTAATAATAGGAATTTAATGAATCTTGTTTTGATAAGGTTTTATATATTTTGAGAGCATCTTTATATTGATTAGTTAAGAAAAGAAGTTTTGATAAATTATTTAAAGCCGTAAAATTTAATGAATCAATATCTAAAACTTTATGATAAAGTAATAATGCTTTTTTATAATATTTATTTTTATCTGTTGTGTATGCATAGGCGTTTATGTATCGAATGTTTGAGGTGTCAAGCTGATATGCCTGCTTTAAGTATCTTTCGGATTCTTTGAATTTGTTTAACATTTGATATGAAAGACCTGTAATAAAAAGTATTTCAAGATTTTCAGGATTATCTTTTAAAAGCTCTTTCCCGGTTTTAATTACATTATAATATTCAGCGTTGTTATACAAAACATTCAATTTATCAATGCTCTGTGATAATGAGCTGTGGGAAGCTGTAAATATGAAAATTATAAAAAGGATAAAATATTTCATCTGTTTATATTTAATTATTTTCAAAAATCAGATGGAACATCCACAACACGCAAGGTTCATGTTATCTGTAACTTTTGCCGTATAATCATGCTT
>JAUVIG010000627.1 GCA_030592825.1 Chlorobiota bacterium
CGGCAAAATATCAGCCATACAGTGGAACAGCCAAAACCTTAATGATGTAAAAACCTATTATTACAGATATGACGATTTAAACAGATTAACAAGTGCAGTATATTCACCGGAATACAAATATAATATAAGCATCAGCTACGATTTAAACGGTAATATTAAAACCTTAAAAAGAGGCGGTGAATTACTTGAAAGAACCAAAGCCCCCGGGGGCGTGGAACCGCCTTATGTAGTTCCTGCTTACGAATTAATTGATGATTTAACATATACATACAACGGTAATAAACTTACAAGCGTTAGTGATGCCGTTGGTGAAATTGAAACACAACTTAATAATGATTTCAGGGATATTCCGTTAAAAATCGGATTTGATGAATATTACTATGATTTAAACGGCAACATGACCAAAGACTTAAACAAAGGTATAAATTCGGTAACATACAACCATCTGAACCAACCTGTTGAAATAATAAAATCTGCCGATGACAGAACTGAATATTTATACACTGCAACAGGCGTAAAACTGCAAACCAAAGTTATCAAAGAAAGTAAGTTAACAACAACAACAGATTACAGCGGGGCATATGTTTATGTTGATAACGAAATTAGTTTTATAAATATACCCGGCGGGCGTATTGTTGCTGAAACCAACGAATATCAGTACAACTTGACCGACCACTTGGGTAATGTCCGAGTAACATTTAAAGATGACGGCGACGGTAATGCAGAAATCATCCAAGAAGACCATTACTACCCTTTCGGTATGCGGATGTCAGGACAACATTACTCAAATACAGACCTGTTAAACAAGTTCTTATACAACGGCAAAGAACTGCAAGACCAAACGAATTATTACGATTACGGGTTCAGGCAGATGGATCCGCAACTCGGGAGGTGGCATGTGGTTGATTTATTAGCAGAGAAGTATTACAGTGAATCTCCATACTCTTATGCGGGAAATAATCCTATAAGCAATATTGACCCCAACGGGCTGACA
The DNA here is from genome assembly GCA_030592825.1 of Chlorobiota bacterium. GTDB lineage: Bacteria > Bacteroidota > Bacteroidia > Bacteroidales > JAADGE01 > JAADGE01. Next base: position 995 of record JAUVIG010000627.1, read on the forward strand.
TACAGACCTGATTTTAACGGAATTATTAGAGGAGGCGGTGATTATACCGGCGGTGCGGGAGCTTGGTTTGGTGACGGAAAAGGTGGTCGGTATGATTTTGATGATATGGATTCAAGCCCGGATGTCGAAGATATATATTATGAGGATGCTGATGGAAAATTGCAACGCAAGTCAAACTTTATGATTGCAATTTACGATTTACCATTTGAATTTAATTCGCTTGAAGCAATTGCTTCTCTTGTTCAAACAATTGATGGATGGACACTGATAATGTCAATGAGTTTAGAAGAAGCTGTAAATGATATTGAAACCATTTTTAAAGGAGTTGATGGGAAACCTATAAAAAATGCTGTATTACATGCTCATGGTGATGAAGGTGAAATGCTTACAGAATGGATTTTTTCTTATGGTTCAGAAGAAAGTGAATATGTTAGAATTTTAGCATCTGATATTACCGGTAGTCCAAAAAATCCAAGAGTAGCCGCTAATATCAGTGCTCTATATACTTTGTTGAGTTACATTACAGATGGTGGAAGTTTTATTGTTGCCTCTTGCAATATAGGATCGGGAGAAGCTGTTAAAAAAATGTCTAATACTCTGTATACATCTTTTCCTAATGTAAATTTTTATTGGAATAAAGCAAACGGGAAATTTAAAGCATATACAGATAAAGGAAAATTAACCGGTTTTGAGCTAGATCTACAACTTACAAATGATGGTTGGTTATACCAAAAAGGGTTTGACAATTTTATACACATATCTGAAATTATATTATTTTTTAACGGCAACATAATAATAAAACCATAATGAAAACGATATTTATACTAAACTTAATGCTTTTTTGGTCCCTATCTGGCTTCAATCAAGAGCTAAAAATTGTTAATATTTTTGATACACTTAACAATAAATTCAAGGTTGAAAATGTTGATAAAAAATTTGATTATAAATTAAAAACATCAGGTTTTAATTTTAAATTAATGCATCCTGATTCATTAACAACTTTATTTGACAGTTCATATATTGAAACTTATTATAAAGAAAGTAAAATTACAAAAATATCAATTACTGATTCTTCCTTGTTAAACCGTAATATTGATATTGATATTATATATAATACTGAAGATGTTATTCTCGGAACTATTTATTTATATTTTGACCCTGCCAGACTTGTTGCTTATGATCACTATACAG
>JAUVIG010000316.1 GCA_030592825.1 Chlorobiota bacterium
AGGATGGATTCTTAATTGTTCTCTTATTTTTTCAATAAATTGTTCTTCTTTTATTGAATATAGTCTGTCTTCTGATGCAATATCAAAAAGTGTATATATTGCATAATATTTTATTTCAGGTTGATAGCTCGACAGTTGCTTACATAATGAATAGTCATTTATTTTTTTAAAATAATTTTTTTGATAAATTTTTGTCAGTGATTTTTTTGGATGAACTGAAAAAAGATTTTGTAAAATTTGGTACTTCTCATTCTGTTTTATTTCCATATGATTAAGAAAAGCAAGTGCTAATTTAAAGATAAGTTTATCTTCTTTTTTTAATAAAAGTTTATTAGATATAAGAAGAAAAAGTTTTGCATAAATGAATATGTCAACAATTAGAATAAGAATAACAGACAGAACAGATATTAACAAATTTGCTTCTTTTATAATGCTTATAATTAATGCAATAGAAATAAAAGTTGAAAATATGGCAGTAATTCCAAAAGATATTTTTTTAATTTCAATTTTCTCTTTTTTTTTCTTATCAAGAGTTCCCATTCTTTATTGTTTTTTGATAATCTTGTTCATTATTTATATTAAACAAAATTGTTTCACTCTTCATTTGCATCCTTAATTTTGTGAAATTTTTAAGATATTCCTTTAAATTTATATTATAATTTACTTCCTTGATTATTTTATCCGAAATTAGATTTGAAATCAAAATCGGATGTCCTCCTTTAGCTTTGAAAGTCGGGGCAATATAATCAGCTTTTTCTCTTTGTTCATAAAGCGATATCAAGATGTCTTGATCTACAAACGGATTATCAATATTTTGTATAAATACATATGAACTGTCTTTAATTGTTCTTAAACCTGTTTGTAAAGAATAAAATCGTTCGCGTTCGGGATATTTATTTAAAACTATTTTAACATTCCCGGGAAAGCTTAAGTTAAGTTGATCTTTTAGCGTAATTCCTTCAGAATTCATAACTACTATAATTTCTTTACAACCGAAAACATTATATTCTTGCACAATTTTTTCAAGAAATGTTCTTTTCTCATCAAATTTTAAAGCAAATTTTGCTTGTTTCATTCTGCTTGAAAAACCGGCAGCTAAAATTACAACGGATGTGTTTGTAGGATCTTGCATATTGCAAAATTATAAAATGCCTTTGTTTTATCTTATTAATTTACTTAAACTTTATTCATACAAGTTAAAAATTCCCTAAACAGTTAAGTTGGAGGAGTTTTTTTGTTATCTTTGATGTCCTTTTAAAAATAATTATGACAGATAAGTTCACACCAACACCAATAAAGCAACTTTTGCAAATCATTTTGAAACAAACAGATGCAAGCAGTAGTCTGTTTGGAATTCAGAAAAAATTATTTTTTATACCCCGAGAGGATGATTCATTCAGATCATACAGATTTGGTCAATTATTGGAAACACCGATTGGTGTTGCTGCCGGTCCTCATACACAATTGTCTCAAAACATTGTTGCAGCATGGCTTACGGGTGCTCGTTATATTGAACTGAAAACTGTTCAAACATTGGACGAATTAGAAGTTTCAAAGCCTTGTATAGATATGCAGGATGAAGGTTACAATTGTGAGTGGTCACAAGAATTAAAACTTTCCCAATCTTTTGATGAATATTTGAATGCTTGGATACTGATTCATATTTTGAAAGATAAATTAAATATCGGCAATTCGAATGAAGCAGGATTTATCTTTAATATGAGTGTCGGATATAATATGGAAGGTATTATGCAGGATAATGTACACCGGTTTTTTGAAAAGATGAATAATGCTTCCGCAGAATTAGAGCGAAAAATAAATGAAATAAAAGATATTTATCCGAATGTTATCAATCTGAATATTAATCCGAAAATTTCAGATAACATAACCTTATCAACCATGCATGGTTGCCCGTCTGAAGAGATTGAGCAAATAGGAGAATATTTAATTACTGAAAGAAAAATTCATACAACGATAAAACTTAATCCTACTTTACTCGGTAAAGAAGATTTAGACAATATAATTAATAATTCAGGTTTTAATACGGAAGTTCCCGATGAAGCTTTCGAACACGATTTGAAATATCCTGATGCTGTTAAGATAATTAAAAATCTGACTGTAAAAGCCAAAGAAAATGATGTATTCTTCGGACTGAAACTCACAAATACACTTGAAAGCATCAATAATAAAAATGTGTTTCCGGAAAACGAGAAAATGATGTATGCAAGCGGAAAAGTATTGCACCCGGTTTCAATCAATGTGGCACGTAAACTTCAAAATGAGTTCAAGGGAGAACTTGATCTTTCTTTTTCCGGCGGTGCTGATGCTTTTAACATTAATGATACATTGCAATGCGGATTATATCCGGTAACTGTCTGTTCTGATTTGTTAAAACCGGGAGGTTACGGAAGATTGGCACAATATATTGAGAATATTAAAGAGTGTAAGGTTTCTGCCGGTAAATCAAGTATTAAACAATTAAACAGCTATGCCGACAGTGTTCTTTCAAATTCGAGATATAAAAAAGACAGCCTGCATGATCCAAGCATTAAGACTTCAAGAGAATTAGGAAAATTTGATTGCTCTTATGCACCTTGTGAAGATACTTGCCCGACAAATCAAGGAATTCCGAGTTATATGTATTATACGGCAAAAGGCGATTTTGAAAAAGCTTATGAAGTTATAACAGAAACCAATCCGTTTCCTAATGCAACCGGAATGGTTTGCGACCATATTTGCCAAACAAAATGCACACGAATAAATTACGATAGTTCACTTTTAATCAGAGATATAAAACGTTTTATTGTAGAAACTCATAATAATCAACTTAATTCTGAAGCTTGTGTTACAGATGAATTTCGAAATTTGCAATCCAACGGAAAAAAAGTTACAATCATCGGAGCCGGGCCGTCAGGTTTATCATGTGCATATTTTTTAAAAAAAGCCGGTTTTGAAGTTGATATATTTGAAAGCAAACCCAAAGCAGGAGGAATGGTATCCGGCGCCATCCCAAAATTCAGATTAACGAATGAAGCTGTTGAGATTGACATTAATTCAATTGCTGATTTAGGTATTAATATACATTACAATCAAAAAGTTACGGATGAGACGTTTCAAAATATTAAAGAAAACAGTGATTTTATATATATTGCTGCCGGTGCACAAGACGCTTATGTCTTAAACATTCCCGGTTCAGATGCAGAAACTGTTCTTAATCCTTTAGACTTTTTATTTAATGTAAAATCCGGAAATACGACTAAAATCGGTAAAAATGTTATAATCATCGGTGGCGGTAATACTGCAATGGATGCTGCAAGAACAGCTTATCGTCTTGTAGGTGAAAACGGAAAAGTAACAATTGTATATCGCAGAACAATTAAACAAATGCCTGCTGAATATAAAGAGATTAAAGATGTTTTAGATGAAAATATTGAAATTGTTGAATTGGTTTCACCTGTGGAACTTATTACAAATAACGGTAAACTTGCATCTTTAAAATGTATTCGAATGAAACTTGGCGAAAAAGATGAAAGCGGAAGATCAAGACCTGTTGAAATTAAAGGTTCTGAATTTGAAATTGCTTGCGATACTGTTATACCTGCTGTCGGACAAAGTCTATCCATTGATTTTATCAACAAGGAAAAGTTGAAAACATCAAATAAATCTTATGAAACCAAACTTGAAAACGTATTTATTGGCGGTGATGCTTTAAGAGGAGCATCAACCATTATAAATGCCGTTGGTGACGGAAGAAAAGTTGCTCAAGAGATCATCAATAAAGCCGGAATTAATTTTGAAACACGCCCTCGTCACCGTAGAAATGCATTGCATGCGTTTCATAATCAAACAAATATAGACCGAGAACTGCAAACACTTAAAGATTTAATGCTTAAAAAAGCAAAAAGAACAGAAGGAATTAAAGTTCAAGAAACTGATTTAAGTGATCGCAAAAATTTTAATTTGGTAACATCAGTGTTGAGCAAGGAAGATGCAATGAAAGAAGCATCACGATGTTTGCTGTGTGATGAAGTTTGTAATATTTGCACAACACTTTGTCCGAATTTAGCTCTTCAACATTATGAAGTTGAACCTGTAAAATATAAATTACAAAAAGTACAGAATAATGTAATTGTTGATGATGTTATTTTTGAAATAAGTCAAAAATATCAAATCATTCACATAGCTGATTGGTGTAATCAATGTGCTAATTGTGAGACATTTTGTCCGAGTTCCGGAGCGCCTTATAAAGATAAATCGCATTTATATCTGAATAAAGTCGCATTTTCAGTAGATAAAGACAGTTATTTCTATGATGAAGCAAATCAAATATTACTTGCAAAAGAAAATGGTTTTGATTTCAGCTTGACTGATAAAGGTGATTTCTATTTCTACCAAACAGATAATTTTGTGGCAAAATTAGATAAAAAAACATTGCAAATTTTAGAATTCACAGGTGCCGAGAACGAAGATTTCGATTTAATAAAAGCTGCCGAAATGAGTATGATTTTAATAGGTGCAAAGAGTGTTCAATAATAAATAAGGTAATAAGGTTTTGTATATTGAGAACTTGGTAGTTACTAAGGTTTAAAATTTAAAAATAAGGTTTAAAACTAATAAAATTTATATGTATATTTATTCTGCTAAATATGATGAATTTATCAGTACAGTTAATAAACTTGAAAAAGACTTACAAAGTTTGTTAATTGAAAGGTGGGAAAGATTTTTTCCTCATTTAATATTTATTAAATCTGAATTTATAATTCCGGGTATAGTTAGAAGTAAAAAAGACAAAAGCGGTAGAGTAGATATTTTAGCATTTAATCCGGAATCATATTGTTTTGTAATATTTGAACTTAAAAGAGACAAAAATAA
>JAUVIG010000160.1 GCA_030592825.1 Chlorobiota bacterium
ACATGCACGGTTTCTTTATTCCTTCTTATTGGTGAATTATCCATAATATCATCATGCAAAAGTGTAAAATTATGAAATACTTCAAAAGCCAAAGCAACAGGAATTGCAATTTCAATATTATCTGAAAACAAATTACAAGCAGCGAGAACGAGTGTAGGTCGAATTCGCTTTCCTTCTGCTTCCAGCGTGTATTTAATCGGTTCGTAAAGCTTTGCAGGTTGAATATCAAAATCTATTTGATTTATTTCTTGTGAAATTTTTTCTTGTAATTGATTTATTGTGTACATAGTTACATTGTCGCATTGCTGCATTGCTACATTGCTACATTGACATACTGTTACACTGCTTATTTTTTAACAATGCAGTGAAACAATGCAGCAATTTTTCAGAAAATATATTTCTCAACAAAGCTGTTTTTTTGAATTCCTAAAATAAACTCTATTTTTACACTGCAAAAATAACAATAATGATTGAAATTTCTTTACAAAGCCTGTCACAACTTTTTTCAGGAAAAATTACAGGTGATTCAAGCCGTGTTATCAATGAGATTATTACCGACAGCAGAAGTGTTGTGTCATCAGTAAAATCAATCTTTTTTGCTCTTACGGGAGACAGGAACAACGGACATTCATACATTACAGACCTTTATAACAGAGGGATTTTCAATTTTGTTGTTTCAGATTATAAAAATGAATATGATAATTTGAATGATGCAAATTTCATTGTAGTTAATGACACATTAGAAGCATTGCATAAACTCGGAAAATATCACAGAGATAATTTTGATTTTCAAATAGTTACAGTAATAGGAAGTAACGGGAAGACTATAGTAAAAGAGTGGTTATATCATTTATTGCATGATGAAATAAGTATTGTAAGAAGCCCCAAAAGCTATAATTCTCAACTCGGTGTCCCGATATCTTTATGTCTTTTAGAAAATAAATATAAGTTGGGAATTATTGAAGCAGGTATTTCAAAACCCGGGGAAATGCATAAACTTGAAGATATTATTAAACCGAATGTTGTAATTTTTACTTCATTTGGTGAAGCACATCAAGAAAACTTTAAAGATAAAACAGAAAAAGCGAGTGAGAAACTAATGATGTTCAATAATGCAGATACCCTTATTTATTCTGTAGATTATGAAATACTTACAAATCAAATAATAAATAATGAAGATTTTATTGATAAAAATATTTTTACTTGGGCAATTTCTTCCAAAAATGCTGATTTAAAAGTTGTTAAAATAAATAAACATACTAATTCAACTGAAATTATTGCAGATTTTAAGGGTGCTGAAATTAAGTATAAGATTCCTTTTATTGATGAGGCTTCCGTAAAAAACTCTTTAAGTTGCTTGGCTTATCTGATTACTCAAAACTTGCTTTCCGAAAATATTTTGAAAAAGTTCAATACTTTAAGTCCGGTTGAAATGAGAATCCAACAAAAACAGGGTATTAATGATTGTATATTAATTAATGACAGTTACAATTCAGATATAGTTTCTTTGAAAATTGCATTAGACCTGCAAAAGAACCTTTCCGGAAATTTAAAGAAAACAGTTATTCTTTCTGATATTATGCAAAGCGGAATGACTGATAATGAGCTGTATAAAAGCGTTGCAGAAATGTTTCGTTCAAACCAAATTGACAGATTTATAGGGATAGGAGAACATATATTTTCTCAAAGAAACCTGTTCAATAAAGCATATGATGCGGAGTTTTTTCGTTCAACCGAGAAATTTTTAAAATCAGATATTAAAAAGAAGTTTGAAAAAGAAGTCATTTTGCTGAAAGGCTCAAGAAATTTTAAATTTGAGATGATTTCTGAAGCATTGGAGTTAAAAAAACACAGAACAGTTTTAGAAATAAATCTTGAAGCAATTACTCATAATTTGAATTATTATAAATCTTTGGTTTCTCCCGAAATAAAAACAATGGTGATGGTAAAAGCATTTTCATACGGCAGCGGAACATATGAAATAGCCGGTTTACTGCAACATCATCATGTTGATTATCTTGGTGTTGCTTTTGCCGATGAAGGTGTAGAGCTCAGAAAATCAGGTATTACTACGCCAATAATGGTAATGAATCCTGATTCAGACAGTTTATCGGATATTATTGACTTTAAATTAGAACCGGAGATTTATAACTTCAAAATATTTGATGCTCTTATACAGAAATTAGATAATCATTCAGGAAGTCCGATACCTGTACATATTAAATTAGACACCGGAATGAAACGTCTCGGTTTTTGTGATTTTGATGTTGAAGAATTAATCTGTCGTTTAACAAAATATGAACAAATCTTTGTAAAAAGTATATTTTCTCATCTCGTTGCAGCAGATGAACCTGAACATGACGGTTTTACAAAAGAGCAAATCAACAAATTTCGCAATATAAGTGATAAAATTATTGAAAATTTAAAGTATCCGGTTTTAAGGCATATTTCAAATACTTCCGGTATTGAACGCTTTCCTGAAGCTGTTTTTGATATGGTTAGAATTGGTATAGGTTTATATGGATTTTCTAAAAACAACAATGGTAAATTGATGAATGTCAGCACTTTAAAAACTCGGATTACACAAATTAAAAATGTTTATAAAGACGAAACTGTCGGATACGGAAGAAAATGGAAAGCAAAGTGTAACAGTAAAATTGCAATTATTCCGATAGGTTATGCAGATGGTTTAAGCAGGCAATTAAGCTCCGGTGTCGGAGAAGTTCTTATTAACGGGCAAAAAGTTCCTATAGCAGGAAATGTGTGTATGGATTTGTGCATGATTGATATTACCGGTATTGATGCAAATGAAGGAGACGAAGTTATTATTTTCGGAGACGAATATCCGGCAAGTGAGATTGCAAAGAAATTAAATACAATCCCGTATGAGATTATTACAGGAATTTCTGAAAGGGTTAAGAGGGTTTATTTGGGGTGAAAATGGAATAACCCGGTTCCATTGAGGCTGTTTTAGACAAAAAAATAAAGGACATGTTTTATAATCAAGAAATTATACAAAAAACAAACATGAAAAAAAAATATTTATCATTAATAGTAATTTTCATACTTTCATTTTCATGCAAAGAAAGTGAAAAGGAAATAAAATCTAAAAATACCACTTCTATAAAACAAGATGAAACAAATATGCTCAATACAAATACTACGAGCGAACAAAATCAAAAAGTGGATATTTACGAATTTTTCAAACAAAAAGGGAATGTGGAATTTTCTTCAATAAAAATTTATCAAGCATCTTTCACCCATGACAATTTATATGTTTTCAAAACATATCCAATTTCAAACGTATGCCTGTTTGTGCTTATGGATACGAATTTTACTGTAATTGACAGCAAAGAATATACTAACATGTCCGGCAAAGGATATGAAGAAAAAGTTGAAGGTGAAATACTTCCAAACGGAAATGTAATACTTAATTTCAAATCATTCAATGTTCTTGATAACGGCAAACATGAGCATGAAACCAATGAAATTTCATGACTACTGCCGAGTGAAACAGGTTTCACTGTATTTCAGCCGAAAAAACAGAAAGCCGGTGTAGAGCAAATTACTAAAACAATCGAGTATTACATTAAAAAAGTCAATGCAGAAATTGAAAGTGAAAAACTCACTAAATTTGTGTATGAAGAAATTCATCCGGGCAGACATTATGAAAAATACACAGGAAAATCGTTATTTGCGAGAATCGATGATATTTCAGGAAATGATTCAAAAAGATATGTTAATTCATTTTATTTTCTTGGGGATAATATTTTTTTTGTAAACGAATCCGGGTTTAATATAGAAAACGGGGAAATAACAGAAAAATTTATCGAAAACAGCTCATATTATTATTACAACAATTTAGTAAAATTTTCGGAAGGAAAAGAAAAACGAGAAATAAATGAAAGTAAACTTATAATAATTGAAGATGAAGCAACGGAATATAATAATGAAATTATCAATTTATACCAAACCGCTGTCAAGCCAAATAATTAGGATATAAAAACATTTGATTATTGTGAGAAAACAAATATTACATATTACTATTTTTATATACATTGTAGTTTTTTCGTCATGTATAGTACAAGAACATAAAACCATGAAAAATTACGGAAAATGTTATAAATTGAATAGAGGTAAAGTCGTTTACGAATATCAAACCGAAACAGGAAGAACAATTCGCAAAAAATTACAAGAAGCCAATCCCAAAACCTTCAAACTCATTGCCCATGAAGCTACTCTTGAAAACTGTTCTGCATGTTCCCTGTGGGGAAAGGACGATAAAAATGTTTATTTTAAAAACATGAAAATTGAAAATGCCGACCCCAAAACATTTGAATACATTGGTTATATGTTCTCAAAAGATAAAAATAGAGCATACTTTAACCAACACATAATTTCAAAAGCAAATACTAAGACTTTCGAGCAAATAGGTTTACATTTCGCAAAAGATGACATCATTTTATTTTATCACGAAAAGTTAATTCAAGGAGCAGAAGACATCGCAAGCCTAAAAGTAATTGATGAATTATTTGTGGCAGATAAATTTAATGTTTACAGAACTTATTTCCCATTGCGAAAAATAAATAATGCAGACAGTAAAACCTTTATCAGTATAGAATTATCAAAAAAATACGGGTATTATTCTTGCCGGTTTTATAAAGACAAAAAAAATGCTTACTTATTCGATATTCAAAAAAGCAACTACGAACGTGAACAAATAAAAGACACAACTCAACTATATATTATTGAGAATATTGATTTCGAGAGCTTTAAACCTCTGTTGAAAAAATATTATTCCAAAGATAAAAACAATGTTTATTATAAATCTGAAATCATTAAAGAAGCAGATAATCAAAGCTTTATAGTAAATGAATCCAATAGCGATAAATTTGAAGCATCAGACAAAAATTCCAAATATAAATACGGAAAGGCTATAAAAGATCAGTAGCAATTGCTAAGCAACAAAATGAAATTGAAATAAAACAAAAATAGTATGAAATCATTAAATGAATACTTAACAGAAATAATAAACAAGCAAGAATTTAACGGAGCAGCAGAAGCATTGGAAGAAATGATAAACGCTTATTCCAAAAAGCACGATACAGAAAAAAACACTGTTCAAAAAATTATAAATGAAACAAAGGCTGTAAAAAATCAATAAACTGGATAATAGAAGAGAATTTCATTAGTCTTCGATACTCATACATCGTAGTTTATTATTTAGAAGAAAATTCCCAAATAAATGCAGCAAAAAGTTCGGTTAAAAGCCAATTGAAAGATAATATTTCGGCGTTTATAAGCTTGATATTGTGCTTACTTATAGGAATCCTTTTTCAGGTTTTAGTTAGAATTTATAAAATAAAACGGAACACTTGAAACTGCAATATTTATAATATTGGTGTTATAAGGTTTTTACCTGAAAATCAAATAACGTGAATAAATAGATGAGATAAATAATAAAGCACACAACATTGTGCCGGTGGTCAGCGGCTTGTGTGGTTTGCTTTGCCGCCGTCGTTTTATCAAAGGTATAATGTAACAATAATTAGTTTTATACGGAAATTTATATAGTGAATGATTATGCGACTAAGGCAGGAGCCTGAGCCGAACTATGGATTATAATATGTCTTCGTAAATTAATATATCTTGCTATATCTGAATTAATATCTATATTTGCACCCAATATAAATCTTACCTACACAAAGTACTTCCCAATATTTTATTCAGGTAAACAAAATAAAAAGATTAATGAAATTTGAAAACATGAACATAATTGAGCCTATATTAAAGGCTCTTAATGATAAAAAATATACCGACCCGACAAGCATTCAAAACAAAGCTATACCTCTTATTATTGACGGAAATGATATACTCGGCAGTGCACAAACAGGAACAGGAAAAACAGCTGCGTTTGCAATTCCGATAATACAGCACATTCACAAAACAGAAGGTCATCAAAGAGGTAAAGCAAAAATAAGAGCTTTAATTGTAACACCAACCAGAGAGCTTGCCATTCAAATAGATGAAAGCATAAGGGATTACGGCAAATATACAAATGTAAAGCATACTGTAGTTTTTGGCGGCGTTAAACAAGGCAAACAGGTTGATAAATTAAGAAGCGGTGTTCATATACTGACTGCAACACCCGGAAGATTGCTGGATTTGATAAATCAAGGATTTATAAGTTTGAAAGAATTAAATGTATTTGTTTTAGATGAGGCTGACAGAATGCTGGATATGGGATTTATTCACGACATAAGGAAAATAATTAAGTTGTTGCCTTACAAAAGACAATCCTTATTTTTTTCAGCAACAATGCCGAGAAATATTGTTGAACTTTCATCAAAAATTTTGAAAAACCCGAGGAAAGTTGAGGTCAGTCCGGTTTCATCTACTGCCGAAACAATACAACAATATGTGTATTATACAAATAAATCAAGCAAAAAAGATTTGTTATTACACATTCTTCAAGGGCTTAAAAATGAGCAAGTTTTGCTGTTTTCAAGAACAAAACACGGTGCTGATAAAATTGCTCGTAATCTGAAAAAACACAGGATTGATTCAGCAGCAATACACGGTGATAAAGCACAAAATAACAGACAAAAAGTTTTGAAGCTGTTTAAAGCCCGACAACTAAGAGTTTTGGTGGCAACGGATATAGCAGCAAGAGGTATTGACATTCATAAACTAAAATATGTTGTTAATTATGATATTCCGAATGTTGCCGAAGATTATGTTCACAGAATAGGCCGTTCAGGCAGAGCCGGAGAGGCAGGTAATGCAATTTCAATTTGCGAACCGGAAGAAAATGTTTATATCAGAGATATTGAAAAACTAATTAAGCTGAAAATCCAAGTTATAAGGGATAATCCGTTTCCTCAAACTGAAAATCCAATGACACAAGCAGAAAAAAAAGAATTTGAAAAGGAAAAACAAAGAAGAAAACAAGATTTTTTTGCAAACAGGAAAAAGAAACAAGGGAGTTCTAATTCATCAAGGCAAAAAGGTAGAAGATAATGTTACAGTCTTCAGTAGGCAGTCCACAGTCTTCAGTTCGCAGTTTATATTTTGAATGAGAATTGAAGACTGCTTTCTGCAGGCTTTTTTTAATGCTCCTTTATCCAATTAACCAACCCCTTCTTCTTAATAATTTGCATCAACTTTTCCGGAAGCGATGCAAAATTAAATTGCTTACCTCCAACTGTTATTGAGGAATTGTCAAAATCAATATCCACATCATCTCCGGATTTGTACGCATTAACTGCTTCAGGATGAACTATTAACAATAAACCCTGATTAATTGAAGAACGATAAAAAATCCTGTTAATTGATTTTACAATAACAGCTTTTACTCCGAGATATGCAAGTCCGACAGCAGGATGCTCGCGAGAACTTCCGCAACCGAAATTATCTCCGGCAATTATAATATCATCTTTTTTTACATTTTTGCAGAAATTAACATCAAAACCTTCAAATAAATGAGGAATAATAGTTTCCGGTTCTGAACTTAAAACTTTATATGTTAAGTTGCCGGCAAACATTTGGTCGGTATTCAAATCATCAGTGTCAGAATAGTTCCAAATACCGTTTTCAGTCCTGCAATTATCATTTTCATCAATTGTCAATGTTGTACTTTGCTCTTTTGAATAAGGAAATTTATCTTTTGCATTGTTATCTCTTGTATCGGAAATATAACCGTTGACAGCAGATATTGCAACATTTGCCGGAGATGCCAAATAAATATTTGCGTTTTTATTTCCCATTCTGCCCAAGAAATTTCTGTTAGCAGTTGAAATTACATTATATCCGTCAGCCGGAATTCCTTGTCCGGTTCCGAGACACGGTCCGCAAGAAGATGACAAAACATTTGCTCCTGCTTCAATAAAAATTTCAATTAAACCTTCTTTCATTGCTTGCAAATATATTTTTTGCGAAGCAGGTGTAA
>JAUVIG010000472.1 GCA_030592825.1 Chlorobiota bacterium
ATGCAGTAATATCATTCCGAAAGAATAGTAATCGTTTTTTTCGGAAATAAAACCTCTTGCTTGTTCGGGTGGTAAATAAAAATCGGTTCCTTTTACTGTTGTGGTTTTGCGAGATTTTTTCTCTGCATCAAATTCAAATGTCTTTGCTGATCCGTAATCGCCTATTACAATTTCAATTTGTTCTTTATCGAGAAAAAAAACATTTTGCGGTTTTAAATCGCAGTGATAGATTTTATTTTCATGTAATCGCAGAATTCCTTTAAATATTTGCGGAATAAGTTCTTTTTCAATGAAACCGGGATTATATTTTTCTTTCAGGTTTTCAACTCTCAATAAATCATGTCCGTGAGCAAAATCGGAAATTTCAAAACAATATTTCCCTTTGTATTTGTTTATACCTGTTCCAAAATCATATAAACGCAGTATATCAATGTCTTTAATATTTTTAATTCTTGATAATGCTTCTGTATTTGGTTCATTTTCAATATCATTAAACTCGAAGTATAATTTTAAAGAAAGGATATTTTCTTCAGCATTCTCAATTTTATAGATAACTGCTTCACCTGTGCTTTCAGATATAATTTCAATAATTTTGTACTCTTTATTGTTCAGAATAATATTATCACCGGATTTTATATTATGGACAGTTTCCTTTGTTAGCTTTTTAGAATCTCCGTAGGTAGTTGTTTTATTACTGTCAGAATATATTTTGGTTTTGTCGTGTTTTTTCATCACAATAGATGATTATAAGTGACTATCTGCTATATGCTTTCAAAATCTACAAGATTTTTTTCATCAATATATACTCTAAAATTAAAATTGTCAGATTTGTCCTGTTCAAACATAAAATTAGCTATTCCGTTTTTAATTTCTGTTTCAATTTTATTGATAATCCCTCGTCCTCCCATGTGCAGATTTTCAGCAACAAAATATTTAAGAAATTTATCTGAAAATTCATCGTCAAATTCAAATCGACAATTTTTTTGTTTTAATAAATTATCTTTAATGATATTTAGATTTTTTAATAAAATTAACTTGTCAACAGGAGGCCTGATAAAGTCAAAAACAACGAAATTATCACCGAAGCGGTTTAATATTTCAGGTCGATTT
The DNA here is from genome assembly GCA_030592825.1 of Chlorobiota bacterium. Lineage (GTDB taxonomy): Bacteria > Bacteroidota > Bacteroidia > Bacteroidales > JAADGE01 > JAADGE01. The sequence continues at coordinate 1,111 of JAUVIG010000472.1, forward strand.
AATGTTGTAGTAAAAAACTTAACAATCTCATTCATAATTTTTTTCGACATAGTTTCGTAATCATCATCAGGAAATATATTTTGTACTCTTCTTCCCTGATTATCTAATTTATAAACTCCCAAATTACTTGTGAAAATGATAAGAGATTCTGTAAAATACACAGTTTCTCCTTTTCCGTCGGTTAGTCTGCCGTCGTCGAGAATTTGCAAGAATTTATCAAAAATAACCGGATGTGCTTTTTCAATTTCATCAAACAACACAATTGAAAACGGTTTTGATTTCATTTTTGAAGTTAATTGTCCTCCTTCTTCATAACCGACATAACCGGGAGGAGCTCCTATTAATTTCACATCGGAATTCCCGTCATTATATTCACTCATATCAAAACGAACAATCGCATCTTCATCGCTGAAAATAAATTCTGCAAGCGATTTTGCCAGTTCAGTTTTACCGACTCCGGTTGGCCCGGCAAAAAATAAAACTCCTTTGGGTTTATTTTTAGGCTTCTTTTGGTCTATTGAATGTAAACCGAGTTTTGCCCTGCGAATAATCTCTACACTTTTTAATATACCGTAATCTTGTCCGAGAACACGTTTTTTCAGCTCTTTATCTGCATTATTAATCTTATCTTTAGACAAATCTTCCCAAAAATTTTCTTTAACTCCGTATTTGAATAAATCTACAATTTGCCGGATATTATTGATATGAATTTTTTCCTGTTCAGAAATTATAATAAGATCTTCCAATTCGCTGTTTGTAAAGCCGTCAGTTAGGTTTACAAATCTGCCGGGGATTTCTTTCATATCAATTTCTTCATTTTCATGAAAAAAGAAACGATTTTGAACATTAAAAAAACGCAGACGTTCCTTCTTATCCGGTTTAAGAATTTCAATCCCTTTTGTTAAAGGATTTTCAAGCAACAACCAGCTTGGAATATCATTTAGTTTATCGCAAATAAAAATCAGAATATTATTTTTCTTCCCTTCCGGAGTTCTGATTGTTCGAGCTTCTTGTGCTGATTTGAGTAATTTCAGAAATATTCGTCTTTCATTTTCAGCTAAGGAGTTTGGGTTCATACTAAAGCGCGAACTGTAATTTATTATACCGGCACTTAATTTAGTTTTATTGCCAACCAAATATCTGAAAAATGTTAATACATTTTCAAGATTATTTTCAACTTGCCTCATATCTGCCGAAGCATAATCAATTTTTGCTTTTTCATTGTCTTCCGATAAAAACTTAAGTATTGTGTCTTTTGTAATATCTTCATCAGAAGAGTGTAATTCTAAGGCATCAATAATATCGTAATATGCAACAATTTCGTAATTCTCATTCATTAAGTATCGCCGCATTAAAGTCTTTATATCAGGAAATTTACTCCATTTTAATTCTTCTTCACTTTGAGCAGTGTTGTGATTAACAGGAAAATAATAGCAATCATATACATTCCCGAAAAGGAATATTTGAGATTTAAGATTTTGGAAGCGTCTGAATTCTGACATCCAACGAGGAAAAATATCTTGTAGATCCATAATAATTGAATATTTATTATTGAATAATTTAAAAAAATCTGCGATAATCTATTAAACACTATACTATTATGTAAAATTATAAACAAACATCCCTAATCAAGTTGCCGGACAAGTTGTTTCCTGTAATTTTTATTGTTTATCTTTTAGTAAGCAGTAAGCAGTATGCAATTCTGTATTTGATGACTGCCTACTGTGGTCTGCCGTCTTATGAGTTTTATTAATTCCCGACATCAGTCAGCTTTTTTCATTAGCAAAACTTATATTTTTAAGACAGATATTTCTTCTTTTTTTCTGTTTGTTGTAATCGTTGTTTTTGTTTTTCTTCACTTTTAATTTTATCACGATATTTTTTTGGTAACTGCATTATTGTTTCCTCTGTTGCAGCATTATCATTAGTTTGATTTACTTTCAAGCCCATTTTTTCCAGATCTTTTAATACTTGTTTAAATTTTTCACAAGTATCTTCCATTTCTGTTACTTTTTTTCGTTTTTGTTCGATGCTTAATTGGTCTTTGTTTTCTTCGATTAAAAAATTATATGCAATCGCATTGTCTTTTCCTATTCTTAAATTTATATAATTTTTTTGATTAGGAACTTTTAAAAGAAAATCAGATTGTTTTTCAAAATCAATCACTTCCATATCATCTGCAACTTCGTAATTCATGTTTTGCAAACCTTTTACAAGTTGAGATTTCAGAAACTCGTTTTCTTTTTTTCTTACATATTCGTTATTTATTTCTTTTTCGTTTTCTTCTTCTAAAAAA
>JAUVIG010000174.1 GCA_030592825.1 Chlorobiota bacterium
ATTTTTTGTAACTGTCCCCAATTATCCGTTCCGCCTTGGTCTTTTTTAAAAATATAAACAGAACCGGCATTACTCATTTCATTCCCGCCACTTGGATCATGGTCTTCATAATATGCTCCTACAACAGCATAATTGCCACTTAAAGATACTGAGAAGCCAAAGTAATCAGAAATATCTCTGTCAGAAGCTGTAATTTTTTGTAACTGTCCCCAATTATCCGTTCCGCCTTGATCTTTTTTAAAAATATAGGCAGAACCGGCACAAGTAATTTCATTCCCGCCACTTGCATCATGATCTTCATAATATGCTCCCACAACGGCATAATTACCATTTACAGATACTGATCTGCCAAACCGGTCATCAGCAGCTCTGTCTGAAGCTGCAATTTTTTTTAACTGTCCCCAATTATCTGTTCCGCCTTGGTCTTTTTTAAAAATATAAGCAGAACCGGCATCATTCATTTCATTTCCGCCGTTTGCATCATGGTCTTCTCTGTGTGCTCCCACAATAACATAATCATTACTTATTGATACCGATACACCAAAGTAGTCATAGGCAGTTCTGTCAGAAGCCGTGATTTTTTGCAGCTGTCCCCAATTATCTGCTCCCCCTTCGTCTTTTTTAAAAATATAAGCAGAACCGGCATTAGTCATTTCATTTCCGCCACTTGCATCATGGTCTTCATAATGTGCTCCCACAACAGCATAATCACAACTTATTGATACTGAATAGCCAAAGTTGTCAGAAGCAGCTCTGTCGGATGCTGTAATTTTTTGTACTTCGGACCAAATTCCTTCGATGTTTTTAAAAATATAAGCAGAACCGGCATCACTCATTTCATTCCCGCCACTTGCATCATGGTCTTCCAAATACGCTCCCACAACAGCATAATCACCACTAATGGATACTGAGTAGCCAAAATAGTCAGAAGCAGTTCGGTCAGATGCTACTGTTTTAATAATTTCGTCCCAGTTTTGTGCTTGTAAAAAGAATCCGGATACAAGCATCCCTATTATAAATAGTATTAATTTTTTCATAGTGTTATCTTTTGAAGTTTATTGTTTAGTATTTTACAAAATTAAGAAAAGGAAGTCTTATAAAAAAACTTCCTTTTTTCAATTTATGTTTTTACTTGTATCCTATTTAATTGATTGATGATTTGATTAAGTATTACTGCTTTCCGTCAAGCAATTTTTCTTCTTTAAATTTTTCTATTCCTGTTTCTCTAATCTGATATAAATTGGCGATACGATTTGTTCCGAAAATAAATCCGAAAAATTTTGAAACAAGATTGTTTAATTTTTTACAATCTTTTAGATTTTGAAAATCAGTACAGTCAGCACATGTTGTATATTCATGCTCAATTGCACATGCTTTCATTTTGCAGCGGCGGTTCATCGGTTTTTCGCTGTGGCACCCTTCGCATTTTCCTTTTTTATATGCCCCGCAATTGGTACAACACAAGCCACAATAGGCTATTATTACATTTGATGTATTTCCGGTCATAATTGATATATTTGAAATTTCAACACAATATACGAAAAAAGGGAGCAAATCAGCTCCCTTTTTTCATTTTTTTTGTATTATATTATGCATCAATATTTGCGTATGTAGCATTTTCTTCAATAAAAGCTCTTCTCGGAGGAACATCATCTCCCATCAGCATTGAAAAAATTCTGTCGGCTTCTGCACCGTTATTTATCGTAACTTGTTGCAAAGTTCTGCTTTCAGGATTCATGGTTGTTTCCCAAAGTTGATCTGCATTCATTTCACCAAGACCTTTATATCTTTGTACATTTACACCGGTTTCTTTTCCTTTTCCAAGTTCTTCCATAGCTTTAACTCTTTCTTCTTCGCTCCAGCAATAAACGGCTTGTTTTCCTTTTTTTACTAAATATAAAGGTGGTGTGGCAATATAAAGATATCCCTTTTCAATTAAATCTTTCATATATCTAAAGAAAAAAGTCATAATTAAAGTTGTTATGTGACTTCCGTCAATATCTGCATCCGTCATAATAATTACTTTATGATAACGGAGCTTTGTAAGATTTAGGGCTTTGCTGTCTTCTTCTGTTCCGATTGATACGCCAAGTGCCGTAAAAATATTTCTGATTTCCTCATTTTCAAAAACCTTATGTTGCATTGCTTTTTCAACATTCAAGATTTTACCTCTTAAGGGTAATATTGCTTGAAAACGTCGGTCTCTTCCTTGTTTGGCCGTACCTCCCGCCGAATCGCCCTCTACAAGATAAACTTCCGTTTTAGCGGGATCTCTGTCAGAACAATCTGATAATTTTCCCGGCAAACCGGAACCTGACATAACATTCTTACGCTGAACAAGTTCACGAGCTTTTCTTGCAGCATGTCTTGCTTGTGCAGCAAGAATAACTTTTTGAACAATACGTTTAGCATCAACAGGATTTTCTTCAAGATAATTACCGAGCATCTCACTTATTGCTTGATCTACAACTTTGCTTATTTCCGAATTTCCGAGTTTTGTTTTTGTTTGCCCTTCAAATTGCGGTTCTGCAACTTTAATGGATATAACACCGGTTAAACCTTCTCTGAAATCATCTCCGCTAATATCGAACTTAAGTTTAGTAAGCATGCCGGAATTTTCAGAATAGTTTTTCAATGTTCTGGTTAAACCTCTTCTGAATCCGGTAAGATGTGTTCCGCCTTCATGTGTATTGATATTATTCACATATGCATGAATATTCTCAGTAAAAGAAGTATTATATTGAAGGGCAATTTCAACCGGCACATCATCTTTTACTGTCTCAATATTAATTATCTTTTCAATTAGAGGCTCTCTGGTTTGATCCAAATATTCTACAAATTCTTTTAAACCTTCTTCAGAATAGAATTCTTCTTTTTTAAAAGAACCGTCCTCTGTAACTTCTCTTTTATCAATCAGATTAATCCTTACACCTTTATTTAAAAATGAAAGTTCTCGCATTCTTGTAGCCAAAATGCTATATTTATATTCAGATACAACAAATATGGTCATATCAGGGTAAAAGGTTATTTGAGTTCCGTGTTTGTCAGTATCGCCAATAATTTCAATATCTGATACGGGTTTTCCAATTTCATATACTTGTTGATATTTTTTGCCTTCTCTGCAAACATTTGCAATTAATTTTGATGACAATGCATTAACACATGAAACCCCGACACCGTGTAAGCCTCCTGATACTTTATAAGAATCTTTATCAAATTTACCGCCTGCATGCAGTACTGTCATTACGACTTCCAGTGCAGATTTTCCTTCTTTTTCATGAAAATCAACAGGAATTCCTCTGCCGTTATCTGTAACAGTAATTGAATTGTCTTCATTTATATAAACTTCAATATCTGTACAGAAGCCGCCTAATGCTTCATCAATAGAATTATCAACAACTTCGTAAACTAAATGATGAAGACCTCTTTCACTAACATCACCAATATACATTGCCGGTCTTTTTCTTACTGCCTCCAGTCCTTCCAATACTTGAATATTTTCTGCTGAATATTCGTTATTATTATTCTCAATTTTTTTACTCGTCATAATATACTTTTATCTTTAAAAAACTTGTTTTTTTCAGTAAATCTTTTGGGAATAAATATCCTATTAATACTAAAAAAACAAGACTGCGAATATAATCAATTTCAATGAGATAATAAAGAAAATACATATAAAAGTTTTGAACATTATCAGCACAAAATATGCATTTCAACAGGCTGGTAATAAGGCGATTAAATAATTTTTGTTAATACTTATTATTTTTTCTGTAATTTCATTAAAAATAAAACTAATTTTATCAACTTATAAGTCTGATAATATGAAAAAAATCAACAAGTTTTGTTATGAATATCCTCGACCGGCATTAACTTCTGATTGCATAATTTTTTCAAAAATCGAAGATAATATAAAAGTTTTATTGATAAAAAGAGCATATGATCCGTACAAAGGTTTTTGGGCATTTCCGGGAGGCTTTATTGATCCGGATGAAACTACTTTAGAAGCAGCAAAAAGAGAACTTTTAGAAGAAACAGGGATCATCATTGACGAACTGACTCAATTACAAACATTCAGTGATATTGACAGGGATCCTCGCGGCAGAGTTGTTTCTGTCATTTATTATACATTTCTTAATAAACCTGTTGATATTAAAGCAGGTGATGATGCCAAACATGTAAAATGGTTCTCTTTATCAAAGGTACCTGCTTTAGCATTTGACCATGCAATGATTCTTGATTTTGCTCGAAAACGATTAAGTTTATAAACTCATTTTATTTCTGTTGCAGAAAATCTTCTTAATTTTTCATAGTTCAATAATTTTTATTGTATAAAGCATTGATAAGCTTACGGATTTCAAATTATAACTTTTTCCTTCTAACAGGCATTGTCATACATCTGGCACCTCCGCCGCCTCTTGCAAGTTCTGAACCGTGTATGGTAACTACAAGTTTTTTATGATCTTTAATGTTTTCTTTTCCGGAAATTACATCTTTTGCTTTTAATACCGAAAACCCTTCTTTATTAAGAGCTTCAATGGTATAATTATTTCTCTCATAACCAATGAGTTTGCCGGGAGAAAATGCAAAAAAGTTAGCACCACTGTGCCATTGCTCTCTTTCTTGATTTTTTTTACTGTTCCCCCCGCATAAAACCGGTTTAACAGGCATTCCCAAATCATTTAATACAGCAGGTATATTGGCAACTTCTTCAATTGACACAATCTTTCCGTTTTGTACAATTAAATGTAGAGTTAAAAACCTGTTTATTTTCATAATCAAAGGTTCATAAACCATACATTTATCATTATCCAGCAAAGTAAAAACCATGTCGAGATGAATAAACGATTCCGGAGTATAAGGTAATTCTTGAACTATTATATGACGTACTTGCTCTCTGCTTTCAATTTTTCTTGCAATATAATCAATTCCTTGAGAAGATGTTCTTATCCCTGTACCTATTAATAAAATGTCTTTTCTTGCTACGAGAATATCACCACCTTCCATTGTAATACTTTCTTCAAAGGTTCTGCTGTTTTCAGGATTAATTGTTTGGGTAATAAAACTCGGATGATATTCAAAAATTGACTCCATAATAACAGATTCTCTATTTCTTACCGAACTTGCCATTCTGTTAATCAGGACTGAATCATTTACAGCTGAAGAAGCATCACGAGTAAAAAAGAAATTATGCAAAGGCTCCAATTCAAAATAATTTTTATCAAGATAATTGCTAAGTGAATTCTTTTGCATGGGAATCCCTTCAATTAATAGTTTTGATAATTCATCAGAATTATGTTCCATTAAAATATTTTTAATATCTTTTGCTCTGCAACTTTTGGTAATTCTGTCAATTAAAACATTCTTCACATCATAATTCTCAAATATATCTGTTAATAAATCTCTAACCTGAAAAACATTTGTAACTTTTTCAAGAACACCACTTAATTGTTTGTATTCTTCAAGTGCTACTGATAAATTTAAGATGTCACTGTATAAAGCGCGTTCAGCATTTTCCGGTGTCATATTTTCTACTTCATTTCCGGGAGTATGTATAATAACACCTTCCAATTCTCCTATTTCAGATTCAAGTTGTATTTTTATTTTTGTATTGCTCATTTGATGGCATTCTTGGTTATATTCAAAATTTTAACAGCAAATAAATAAGATTTAATTTTTTATATTCTACTTCCAAATTTTCTTCTTGTTTAACGCTTGTTGATAACGTCTCGCATATATTCCGTGTTGTCTTGCATTAGTTGAAAAGTTATGATAACCGGAAAAATCTTCTTTGGCACACATAAAAATATAATTATGCTTATCATAATTTAGAACAGCATTTAAAGATGAAATCTCCGGCATATTAATCGGGCCGGGCGGAAGACCTGCATACTTGTATGTATTATACAGCGATTCGATTTCTTTGTCTTTGTTTAAAACCCGTTTTTTTGTAAAATCACCGGATGCAAAGATTAATGTAGGATCAGATTGCAGCAACATATTCCTGCTTAATCTGTTAATGTACAAACCGGCAACTTTAGGTTTTTCATCATTATGTGCTCTTTGCTCTGCTTGTACAATTGACGCTAAGATCGAAACTTCCTTTTTAGATAATCCTATTCTTTCCGCTTTTTCAATTCTTTCTTTAGTCCAAAATTTATTATATTCACTCATCATTTTTTCAACAAACTTTTTTGCATTTGTATTCCAATAAAACTCATAAGTATTGGGAATAAACATACTGATAATTGTTCTTGAATCAAACCCGTATTGAGAAATAAAATTCTCATCATTCAGAAGTTCAATAATTAAAAGGGAATCTGCTTCTATCACTTTTGAAACTTTCGATGCTAAATCATTTATGGTTCTGATATTATTAAAAGTTACTTTTACGGGAGTTTGTCTCCCTGAACGTAACATGTTTACCAATTGATTATTAGTCATACCCTTTTCCGGTTTATATCTTCCGGGATGAATAACATCTTTATACTTTTTAAGAGAAGCTGTTTTCTTAAAAGATACTATATCAATTAAAACTTCTTGAGCTTTTAAAGAGTCTAAAACATCTTCGTAAGTAGAATTTGTAGGTATCAGTAAATAACTGTTACTACTAACATTTACTTTAAAAACATCTCTGTAAACAGTATATGCATAAATTGCACAAACCGTAATAATTATTAATAAGATAATTAGAGATACTTTAATGGTTTTTTTCATCTTATTGCTTATATTTTATAAAATATTAATAATTTTACAAAAATATAATTTTTTAAATACATTAAACATAAATTTATGAAGAAGGCATTTACTTTTTTTATAAGTATTTTATTTTTAACAGGTAGTATTTCTGCACAAAAAACGAATGACGGCGGAAATACAGGAGGCAATGATAATAATAACGATGAATCTTGTCAAAATTCATGTATGAATACAGTAGTTGATATTGCCGGTGCTATTTTTGGGGAATATCACAGAAACTTGCTCAACTCAAATGATCTTTCAGTAACTTCATTAGAAATTATGTTACATGGGGGTGCAGGTACAGGTAATGATATAACATATTATACTGCCCTACCGCGAGTTAAACTTAATTACGGTGCATTATCCGGTGATTTCAGATACAGTTATTCAGCATTCGAAACAGGTTCAAGCAGTTTTTTAGATGCTCTGCTGGAATTTAACATTATTGCAGGAAACAGCTTTAAAATGAGTTTAGGACAAGGAATAATGTTTCCTATAGTGGAAAATGAAAGCAATGTTTTTCATGAAAGTTTTATTGGTATGGATATAGGTGTTATGGACAAAATGATAATGATATCACCTGAATTTCGTCTTGCATATGACTGGAATATCAGTAAACCTGTTAATTCAGAAATATCTTTAAGAGGTGGTTACAAAATTTTCGGCAATTCATCTTTTGTAATATATGCCAATTTAGCCGCAGGGTATCAATATATGTGGCCTGAAACAACAAATACTATGATATACGGAGGTTTTGATATTTTCATACAATAAAGTCGTTTTTTTGAGCAATCAAAAAAGCAATATATAATAGTCTTTTGACTAGTCCTAAATAACCGTTACAGGTTTTTGACAAATATAATTAATTATTAATTAACCACAGCGAAAAGCTTTTCGCTGTGGTTTTTTGATTTA
>JAUVIG010000392.1 GCA_030592825.1 Chlorobiota bacterium
CTCCTGATGCTGTTTCATTTATTTATTTATTGAATAAAATGGCAGATGCCGGTTGTGAATATTGCTTTGCTGAAATCAGTTCTCATTCTGTGCATCAAAACAGAATTGCGGGTTTAACATTTTTCGGTGGTATTTTTACAAATATCACTCATGATCATTTAGATTATCACAAAACATTTTCAGAATATTTAAATATTAAAAAACAATTTTTTGATTCTTTGCCGAAAGACTCCTTTGCATTAACTAATATTGATGATAAAAACGGTAAAATAATTATACAAAACACTAAAGCAAAAACATATACTTATGCTGTAAAATCATTTGCCGATTTTAAAACAAAAATAATTGAAAGCCACATTGACGGTATGCTTTTGAATACAGCAAACAAAGAATATTGGACTTTATTAACCGGTTCATTCAATGCATATAATATTACTGCCGTTTTTGCAACAGCCGAAATATTAGGAATTAATGAAGATAAAATATTAACAACTTTGAGTGGTTTAACAGCTGTAAAAGGCAGGTTTGAAACAATCAAAATAAATAACATTACTGCTGTTATTGATTATGCCCACAGCCCGGATGCTTTAAAAAATGTTTTAAAAACAATTAATGAAATAAGAAAACCGGATCAAGACCTCATAACTGTCGTGGGAGCAGGAGGAGACAGAGACAAAACAACACGCCCGATAATGGCTGAAATTGCAGTAAAAGGAAGCACAAAAGTTATACTGACATCAGATAATCCGAGAAACGAAAATCCCGAAAGCATTATCGAAGATATGTATGCAGGAGTAAAAGATATGAAAAGCCCGATAATGAAAATTACTGACAGAAAAGAGGCAATTAATACAGCAGTTATTCTGGCAAGAAAAGGAGATATCATTTTAATTGCAGGTAAAGGCCATGAAGATTACCAAGAAGTAAAAGGAGTCAGAAAACATTTTGACGACAAAGAAACAGTTGAAGAATTTCTAACAAACCTGTAACACTAAATAAATAATTTACTATATCACTAAAAACCAATGACACTAAATTACTATAACACTAAAAAACTATTTTACTAATTCACTAAACAAAAAATGTTTTACTACCTATTCGAATATCTTGATAAAATTGATTTTGCCGGTGCCGGTTTATTTCAATATTTATCGTTCAGAGCAGGACTTGCTGCGGTAACTTCATTAACTGTATCAATGATCTTCGGAAAGAGGATTATCAATTATTTACAAAAAAAACAAATTGGTGAAGTAGTTAGAGATCTTGGTTTGGAAGGACAATATGAAAAAAAAGGAACTCCGACTATGGGTGGTATTATTATTATTGCAGCGATATTAATTCCTGTTTTATTGTTCGCTGACCTTAATAATATTTATATCATACTAATGTTAATCACAACTGTATGGTTAGGTTTCATTGGTTTCGTTGATGATTATATTAAAACATTTAAAAAAAATAAAGCCGGTTTATCCGGAAAATATAAAATATTCGGGCAAATTAGCCTTGGGTTGATTATCGGACTTACATTCTTTTTCAGCAATGATATTCAAATAAGAGAAAACCCTCAATCAAGCACATTACAACAAGAATTTGCCACAATTGATTACGAATATCCGACAAATGGAGAAAAGCCGTTAAAAACCACAATACCATTTTTCAAGAATAATGAATTTGATTACGAAATGTTAGTAGGTTTTATGGGAGAACATAAAAAGGCTGCTGCATGGGTAGTATTTGTAATTTTGGTAATTATAATTATAACAGCTGTCTCTAACGGAGCAAATATGACAGATGGTTTAGACGGTTTGGCCACAGGGACATCCTCAATAATCGGTGCAACACTCGGCATATTTGCATATGTATCCGGTAACTTAATTTTTGCTGATTATTTGAATATCATGTATATCCCGAATATCGGTGAACTCGTTGTTTTTGCAAGTGCATTTATGGGAGCAACAATCGGATTTTTATGGTTTAATTCTTATCCAGCACAAGTATTTATGGGCGATACCGGAAGTTTAACTCTCGGAGGTATAATAGCAGTGTTTGCAATTATCGTCAGAAAAGAATTACTCATTCCGCTGTTAGCCGGAATATTTTTAATGGAGAATTTATCTGTAATGATGCAAGTGGCTTGGTTTAAATATACAAGAAAAAGATTTGGTAAAGGAAAAAGAATTTTTCTTATGGCACCTTTACACCATCATTTTCAAAAAAAAGGAATACCGGAAAGCAAAATTGTATCACGTTTTTGGATAGTAGGAATTTTGTTGGCTATTTTAACGATTATAACATTGAAAATAAGGTAAAGAATTATGAGTAAAATATCAGTTCAAGGTAAAGAAATTACAATTTTCAGCAAAAAATTGGAAGATTATATTTCTCTTACAGATATTGCTAAATATAGAAACAAAGATGCACCGGTAGATGTTGTAAAGAATTGGATGCGAAATAAAAGCACAATTGAATTACTCGGTCTTTGGGAAAAATTGAATAATCCTGATTTTAAACAGGTCGAATTCGACCTGTTTAAAAGTGAAGCAGGAGCAAATTATTTTGTATTATCACCAAAAAAATGGATTGAGACAACAAATGCAACAGGAATGTTCTCAAAATCCGGTAGATATGGCGGAACTTATGCTCATAAAGATATAGCTTTTGAATTTGCATCTTGATATAGAAAACAATTGGAAAACACGCAGCTAATAAATGAAAAATAAAACACAAAATATAAAACCCGAAACCCGAAACTCGAAACTCGTAATTCTTGGTGCAGGTGAAAGCGGAATCGGAGCTGCAGTTTTAGCAATGAAAAACGACTTCGCTGTTTTTGTTTCTGATTTTGATAAAATTAAAGATAGCTATAAAAAAGTATTAGTAAAATATAAAATTGAATTTGAAGAAAGCAAACATACACATGAGAAAATTCTGAATGCTGATGAAATAATTAAAAGCCCCGGTATCCCTGACAATATAGAAATTATCAATTCAGCAAAAGAAAAAAAAATTCCTGTTATATCAGAAATTGAGTTTGCAGGAAGATATACAGATGCAAAGATGATTTGCATTACCGGAAGTAACGGGAAAACAACAACAACAGAATTGACCTATCATATTTTGAAAAAAGCAGGATTGAATGTCGGTAAAGCAGGCAATGTAGGAAAATCTATGGCTATGCAAGTTGCTGAAAAAGAATTCGATGTGTTTGTAATTGAATTAAGCAGTTTTCAACTTGACGGAATGTATGACTTTAAAGCTGATATTGCTGTATTATTAAATATCACTCCGGATCATTTGGACAGATACAATAATACATTTCAAAACTATGTAAATTCAAAATTCAGAATATTACAAAATATGACCGAAAACGATGCATTTATTTATTGTGCTGATGACGAAATCATTATTAAAGAATTAACAAAAAGAACAGTAAAAGCACAAGAATATCCTGTTTCAGTTAAACGAAAAATTGAATTTGGTGCTTATAAAGAATTGAATAATATAATTTTTGATATAAACTCAAATTACTTCAAAATGGAGAACGGCTTATTATCTTTAGAAGGTGATCATAACATTTACAACTCATTGGCTGCAGGTATTACTGCATTATTAAGTAGTATCAGCAATGAACAACTAAAAAGCAGTCTGTCTGATTTTAAAGGTGTGGAACACAGGTTAGAAAGATATATTAAAGTGAGGGGTATCCAATTCATTAACGATTCAAAAGCAACAAATGTAAATTCAGTTTGGTATGCTTTGCAAACAATAAGAGACGATATTGTTTTAATAATGGGAGGAAAGGATAAAGGAAACGATTACGGAGTTATAAAGGACTTGGTCAGACGAAAAGTTAAAGCAATAGTAGCAATGGGTGTTGATAATTCTGCCGTTATCAATGCATTTGGTGATATTGTTAATGTTTACGATACAAATTCAATAGAATTAGCTGTAAAAACTTCATATCAAATTGCTGATGAAGGTGATGTTGTTTTATTATCACCGGCTTGTGCCAGTTTTGATTTGTTTGAAAATTATGAAGACCGAGGTAAGAAATTTAAAGAAGCGGTTAGGGA
>JAUVIG010000015.1 GCA_030592825.1 Chlorobiota bacterium
ATGTTTTAATTCAAAAGCTTATAATAAATCCCTTATCTATTTTAATTTATGCGACAGTATAAAACCAAAATCTGAAAAAACTTATTTATTCAATCAAAAGATTGCGAATTATATAGGTGATTCATATTATCGAATAGAAAAATATGATAGTGCCGGCAGTTATTTTGAAAAGAATTACATTAATTCCTTAAGCAAAAAAGATACAGCAAACATTATATTATCTTTAAATAAACTGATACAAATTTCAAAGAAGAAAGGATTATTCAGAGATGCCGTAAAATATAATAATGAGTTATATTCAATTTATGAATCTCAAAATGATTTTAAGAAAAAAGCAGTAATACAAAATAATATCGGTTACTTGTATGTGAGATTAAAAGAAAATCAATCTGCTTTAAATGCTTTTGAAAAGGCTGAAGAAGATTCACGCAAAGGTAATTCCGGTAATAAATTCAGAACAATAACTCTGACTAATATTGGTATATGCCTTCAGAACAAAGGAGATTATGACGAATCAATTGTTTCATTTATTAAAGCACGAGAAATATGCGAGATTGACAGTAATTACAGACAAAGAGCAATCATTAACAATATAATTGCTCTTGTATATTATCAAAAAGACGATTTATATAATGCAACCGAATACAGCATTGAGTCAATTGAAGATGCAGAAAAGTCGGAAGATAAAGTAGTATTGAAAAATAATTACAGAACATATTCGACTATTCTGCAGGCACTTGATGATTTTCAAAATGCTCTGGATTTTTATAAAAAGCATTTGGAAATCAGAGACTCTTTATTGGTTGAAAAGAGGATATCTGAACAATTGATGTCTCTAAGAATATACGAACTGGAAAATTCAGAAAAGGAATTGCATTTAAAATTAGCAGATGAAGAAGTTAAAGATATGTTGCTGAAACAAATGAAATTGGAGGCTGAAAAAAGAGAGCAAGAAATGAAACTGTTAAATAAGGAAAGAGAACTTGCAAAATCTGAAAAAGAAACGGCATTAAAAACATTGGCATTGGAAAGACAAAAAAGAGATGCCTTATTTAAAGAACAACAAATAAAGAATTTAGAACATGACAAGGCAATTCAGAGTCTTGTTTTAAAACAAAAAGAAATTAAAGAAAAGCATAAACAAAAAGAAATAAAATTTTTAAAAATAAAAAATGAAAAGAAACAATTAACGATTGAAAAACAAGAAGATGAAAAAAAGAGATTTATTTGGACTTTCGGGTTTGTATTAGTAATACTGGCATTAATTATATACAGCTTAATTTCAGCAAGAAGGAAAAATATTAAGTTAAAAGCACAAAAAGCACAAATTGAACATAATAACGATGAACTGAACCAACAAAATGAGGAAATCACATCACAAAAAGAGTATCTTGAAAAAGCAAATAAACAAATTACAAATCAAAAATATGAAATAGAAAGGAAAAACGAAGAAATTACAGACAGTATTAAATATGCAAAAAGAATACAAACAGCAGTTTTACCTCCGATTGATCTTAAAGCTGCCGGTTTATCTGATTATTTTATCTTTTATAAACCTAAAGATATTGTAAGCGGTGATTTTTATTGGATGAAACAAATTGGTGATAATATTATTATTGCTATTGCTGATTGTACCGGGCATGGTGTTCCCGGAGCTTTTATGAGCATGCTGGGAATTTCTTCTTTAAATGAAGTTGTAACAAAAACAAGGTTTGACGATGCAGGAAGAATTCTTGACAGATTAAGAAACAAAGTAAAAAAATCATTAGGTCAAACCGGCAAAGAACTTGAGCAAAAAGACGGAATGGATATGGTATTGATCATTATTGATACTGAACAAATGAAGTTACAATATGCAGGTGCAAATAATCCGTTAATGAGAATTTCAGACGGAACTGTTGATCTTATAAAAGCGGACCGAATGCCTATCGGTATTCATCATAACGAACCCAATTTTCATAACCATATTATTGATATTAAAAAAGGTGATCTGTTTTATGCTTATTCGGACGGATTTCAGGATCAATTCGGAGGAGAAAAAGGACGAAAATATATGTCAAAAAGGTTTAGAAATATGTTGTTTGAGATTCATGAAAAACCAATGAGCGAACAAGAAGAAATTCTCAAAACCACACTAAGCAAATGGCAATCTTATAAAGATAAAGCAGGAAATACTTTTGAGCAGGTGGATGATATTTTGATTATTGGGGTGAAAATTTAGTTTTTTTCAAATTTTTGTGTCAATGTTATTGATTCTTAATAGATAATATTCTTGAATTCTGATTATAAATGCATTTATATTGTTTTAAGGGATTTTTTGCCGGTCCTTGAACTGCAACACCTTCAGAGAGTAAAGAAAATTCTGATTTGCAACATATTGAATCAACGGCATTAAAACTATATTCATCAACAAATACTTTACCGCATTCAGGATCATAAGGACAGGTTCTTTCATATGCTCGAAATTCATCGTCTATGGTATGATATACTATTATTCCGTTTACCCCTCCTGTTACATACAAATAATTTCCGGGAATTGTCAAACTGCTGTAAAGCGGGTCGGTCAGATCTAAATATATTTCAACATAAACATTAGGTATTTTACTTTTATTCTCATCACAGGAGAAAAAACTTATTAAGAATAAAAATAAAACAATTATTTTTTTGGATTTTAAACTAATATACTTATTTTTCATCTGTTAAATTTTATAAATTCAGAATCATAAAATAAAGCAAAAACAACGGTCAAATATATTAAAAATTTATACGTTTTTAAAAATAGTTACTATTCTTAAAATAATTAGCATTAAATTTGATATATTATTCTTTTTAAGATAATGCAATTTACAACAAAATTTAGATATATAATCCTTCTTAATTTCATTTTATTGATTTCTGTTTGTTTGAATGCTCAAGAAACTGATTCAATACAGCGTGTTAATACATCAGATACTACTGAAACAGAAGTAAAAAAAAAATTTAAACTTTTTAGTTTTTTCAAGAAAAAAGAAAAATCGGAAGATGATGATTTAATAATTGAAGATGAAGAACAAGTTCCGGATTCTGCAGAAGGCGAAAAATCCAAAAAACGGTTTTTTAATTTTTTTAAGAAAAATAAAAATGATTCAATTGTAAATGATAGTTTGAATACAGATTCAACAAACAATAAAAAACGATTCAGTTTATTCAAAAAGAATAAGAATGATTCAGCAAGTTCCGGCGATTCCTCGACGAAACCTCAAAGAATTTCTTTGTTAAAATGGAATAAAATGAATTACAGTGATCAGGATTCATTATTAAGAGATTGGGATGATTATGATGAAGAACATTATAAAACGAAGAAAAGGTTTTCTTTTACAAGAAAAGAAGTTGAAATTGCCATAAAATTAAAAAAGAAAAGGAATCTGTATGAAAGGTTAATTTATAAAAAAGCAAGAAGTAAACCATTTAAATACAGGAAAAAGCTAATAAACAGAAAGAACACAAGATACAGAAAGACTTTAAGATTTGACAGATTGAATAAATCAGAGACTTCACCTTCAGATACTGTTTCAGATGCACGAAAATATCAAATTGTGAACAAAAGATATAAAAGGGAAGCAAAAAGGGAAGCAATTAAAAAGAATAAAACAAGCATTAAATTCGATCGCAAAGAAGACAGATTAAGACGAAGATATGAATTGTCCGAAGAAGAAAAAATTACACTGAACAAAGGGAAAGGAATGCGATTAAAAGGTACTGAAAAAATAATTTTTAATAAAGCTCGAAGAAAGCAAGAAAAATTTACCGAAAAACTTTTAAAATTAAGAAAAAAACGAAGTTTTAAGTTGCAAAACTCTAAAGTCAGAAAACAGATAAGACAAAACAATAATGCAGAAAAGAAAAGAAACAGAAAGCGATTTAATATTTTATTTTTTTTAAAGAAGAAATCAAGTAAACACGATTCACATGAATACCCCAAACGCTATCATAAATAGATATTAAATATGACAATTTCAATTTGGATTATAGCCGGTATTATTCTTTCAGTCGGGCTTTGGTTTTATTACAAAAAAAATAAACACAAAGAACGAAAACCCGAAATAAAGCTTGAAGATAAAAAAAACAAAAAAAAATTTACCGAAATTGATAAAATGCTGAGTCATGTAACAGCAAATAAAAATGAAGAGAACCCATCCGGCGGTTTTGATAAAAATGCAATTGATAATAATGAAACCAAAACGAATAATTCCGGAATTAAAGAGAAAAATACAGAAATTGATATTAAAGAAAAAATAATTGGGTCAATAATTTTGGAAAGAAAGAAAAAAAAATAGCTCTTATTGCTTGTTTTCAGTAAAAAACCTGAAATTTTTGCATATAATTAATTTATGTTGTAAATTTGTAATCAGAAAGAGTCCTGTTGTATTTTGAATCATACACCGGGATTCTTTCTTTTTAATATTTAATTAATAAAGAGGATTATGTCGACTGTAACTTATTTATCAGAAGAAGGATTAAAGAAACTCAAAGAAGAGATTGAACAATTGATAACTGTTGAGAGGTCAAAAATATCAAAGCAAATTGCTGAAGCAAGAGATAAAGGTGATTTATCTGAAAATGCGGAATATGATGCTGCCAAAGAAGCACAAGGACTTTTGGAAATGAAAATTGCACAATTACAAGGAACATTAAGTGGTGCCAGAGTTATTGATGAATCTAAAATTGATACAAAAACAGTTCAATTGATGAATAAGGTTAAAATAAAGAATGTTAAAACAGGTGCTGTTATGGAGTATGCAATTGTTTCCGAAAGAGAAGCAAATCTAAAAGAGAAAAGAATGTCTGTTGACACTCCAATTGCAAAAGGACTTATAGGAAAGAAAAAAGGCGATAAAGTAAAAGTTAATGTACCGGCAGGCGAGATGATCTTTGAAATACTTGATATTTCGTTTTAAACCTAAAATAATATGGCTACAATATTTACTAAAATAGTAAAATGTGAAATTCCTTCATATAAAATCGCAGAAAACGAAATATTTTATGCTTTTTTAGATATAAATCCTTTGGTTAAAGGGCATACTTTAGTTATACCGAAGGAAGAAACAGATTATTTATTTGATCTTGATGATCAAACTATTGGTGATTTGCATATTTTTGCAAAGAAAGTCGCAAAAGCAATTGATAAAGCAATTGAATGTATTCGTGTGGGAGTTCTCGTTCTCGGAACTGAAGTGCCTCATGCACACATTCACCTTATTCCTTTTAATGATGAGTCTGAACTGAATATTAAAAGGCCTAAACTGAAATTATCGGAAGATGAATTTAAAAAAATTGCCGAAGATATACGCAGTAATTTTTAGAACTTACTATTTTTTTTCATAAAAAAAATATTCAGATAATTTGACAGAAAAATAATACCCTTACTGAAGTATAAAAGTAACAAAACAAGGAATCTATATTTGCACAGTGCAAATATATCAACCGGAAAAAGTTTTAGTTAATGTTATACAGAAGTTGGTGGTAATAATGATAAACTCTAATAAACATGAGCGATGAAAGCTAAGAAAATTGATTATAAACCCGAGATGACGTATGAATCTATTCTGAATTTACTTATAAAGGAATTGCCCGAATGTGATTCCACAAGAAACAACGAAGGAACTAAAAAAGAGTTTATTGAATCACAGAGGTCCAATTACATAGCTTGTTGGATATATACAAGCCATAACAATAGATATTTACGCGTAGGACCGGCTATTTCCGGCTCAGCGCAGTTTGCAATGAGGGTATGGCCTTTTTTTTTCACATCTTCTTTGAAGGCGCAAAGGAATCTAATAAGGCAAGTCATAGATGTAATAGAAAGAAAATATTCGGTAAAATTTTATGAAAATTAACACCTTTGATATTGACAAACTACCACCAACAACAAATATAGTGCATTTGGCAGTAGTGCTAAAAATGAATTTGATAGCAATAAATAAGCATAATAGTAAATTGAAAATTGGAGCGTTGAAATGCCAAACGCACCATATTAAAACCGTAAGATTCCAAATGTCTGCAAATATATTAAATGACACAAAAAAATAGTGATCTTTATAAGAGTACTTTTTTCTATTAAGAAATAAAGGATATTTTTGTTTTCTGAATTTTAACATAATAATTGTGAGTAAACAAAAGAAAAATCAACCAAATTGGCGAACAATAAGCATTCAACCGCATTATACCGGAAAATTAAAAGAACTTGAAAAACTGTCAAGAAATATTTGGTGGTCATGGAATGTTAATGCAGTTGAGTTATTTAAATATATCAATGATGATAAAACAATTTCGGAATGCATTGATCCGATTTCAATGTTGAAAAATGTATCTCAAGAACGATTTTCAAAACTTGAGATTGATAATACATTTTTGAAAAAATTTAAAGAAGTTATCACAGATTTTTCAAATTATATTAATAAACCTTTTGATAAAGATCTTCCGTCTGTTGCGTATTTCAGTATGGAATACGGTTTGGCTAATGTTCTTCATATTTATTCAGGCGGCTTAGGTATATTAGCCGGTGATTATTTGAAACAAGCAAGTGATTCAGGCTTTGATATGGTTGCAATAGGTTTGTTTTACAGACAAGGTTATTTTAAGCAAATAATTTCAAAGAACGGTGATCAAGATGAAATCTATGAATCTCACAGATTTATGGAAACTCCCGCAGAATTGGTAAAAGATAATAAAGGAGAGGCAATTACTGTATCTGTTGAAATGGAAGGAAGAAAAGTATATGCTCAAATATGGCAATTAAATGTAGGCAGAATTCGATTGTTTTTATTGGATACTGACAGAAATGATAATTCAGATGAAGATAAAGCAATTACATATCGTTTATACGGAGGAAATAATGAGAACAGATTAAGGCAAGAGATGATTTTAGGAATCGGCGGAGTGAAAACATTAAGATTGTTAGGTATAAACCAAAGTATTTATCATTTAAATGAAGGACATGCTGCTTTTGCCGGAATTGAACGATTAAAGAATTATATTCTTGATGAAAAGTTAACATTCAATGAAGCTCTCGAAGTAGTCAGAGCCTCAAGTTTATATACTACACATACTCCGGTCCCTGCCGGACATGATGCATTTAGTGAAAACATAATGATGCAATACATGGGTGATTATCCGAACAGATTGGGAATTAAATGGGAAAAATTTATTAAACTCGGCAAAGAGAATCCGGAGAACAAAGATGAGAAATTTTCTATGAGCATACTTGCTGCAAATACTTGTCTTGAAATTAACGGAGTAAGTAAACTTCACGGTGAAGTTTCAAGAAAATTGATTTTCAGCAATTTTTGGAAAGATTATTTTCCTGAAGAATTGCACATAGGATATGTTACAAACGGCATTCATTATCCTACTTGGGCATCAAAAGATTGGAAAGAGTTATTGCAAGGAGATGACGGTAAACCTGATTTCAGTAAAGTTTATAAAGTATCTGACGAAGAGATATGGGAAATAAGGAAGAGATGCAAGTCTCAACTGTTTGAATATATTAATCGTTTGTTGGATAAGGTAAGTATCAGCAGAAATGAAAATCCAAAACATATATTAAAAATAAAAAGAACCATAAATAAAAATGTATTAACGATTGGTTTTGCAAGGCGTTTTGCTACATACAAAAGAGGAACCCTTTTATTTAAAGATATTGAAAGATTAAGTAAGATTATTAATGATTCTGACCGTCCCGTTCAATTTATATTTGCCGGTAAAGCTCATCCGAATGACGGAGGAGGGCAAGAAATAATCAAGCAAATTGTTGAAATATCCATGAAACCTGAGTTTATCGGAAAAATTCTCTTTTTGGAAAATTATGATATATCATTGGCAAAAGAGCTTGTGAGAGGAGTTGATGTTTGGTTAAATACCCCTGTAAGACCTTTGGAAGCTTCAGGTACAAGCGGTATGAAAGCCGTAATGAACGGAGTTCTGAATTTCAGTGTTCTTGACGGTTGGTGGGTTGAAGGCTATAAAGAAGGAGCCGGTTGGTCTTTATCGCAAGAAAAGACATATAAGAATCAAGATATGCAAAATGAATATGATGCTGAACAAATTTATCAAATTCTTGAAAATGAAATAATACCGTTGTATTATAATAAAAACGAGAAAAATATCCCGGTCGAATGGGTTAAATATATAAAAAAGTGTGTTTCCGAAATTGCTCCGAATTTCACTACTAAACGTATGATAGAAGATTATAATGAAAGATACTATACTAAAATAGCAAGTAGGTTCAATGATATAAAAGCTGAAAATAATCTGTCAGCAAAAAAAATATCAAGTTGGAAAGAAAATATTAGAAAAGAATGGAAAAAAATGGAACTTATTTCTGCAGATACTTCAGAACTAACAGGAAATATGTTGGTACCCGGACAAACTTATACAGGAAAGTTGTTGCTTAACATTAACGGTTTAAAAGCTGAAGACATAGGTGTTGAGTTTGTTATAAGTGAATCAAATTCGGTTGGAGAACTGGCAGTTACAAAAGTTATTGAATTAGAGCAAGAAAAATCTGAAAATTCAACAGTATATTTTAATATTAAATTCAGTCCTTCAAAACCGGGTAGTTTAAATTATGCTTTCAGAATTTTTCCGAAGAATAAATATTTGGCACATCGACAAGATTGTCCGATTGTAAAATGGTTGTAATAAAAAATAAAGAGAAAGTGTAGTTACATACACTCTCTCTTTATTAAAGATATAGATATTGTATATTATTGATTTTTGCCTACAAAAGACAATATTCCTACAGCACAAGTCTTTCTTTTTCCTTTGCCTTCCTTAAACCTTATAGAAATGTAATAAACACCGGACCTTTCACAAACAAAGTCAAACATATCTCTTCCGCTTTTTTCGGTTGAATTCCAAGGTTTTGATTCAGGATGTCTGGTATCAAACAGAGTTAATTTCACATCATTACCAAAGCCTCTCGGAGTACAAAGAATAAAACGATATCTTGTACCTCTGTTTAAAACAACAGGCCATTTATTACCGTTAATATCTCTTGCTGATCTGACTGCTTTTAATTTTGTATTAAAATCACGCAGATAGATTGCATTTCCTCCTTGCCTTGCGCAATGATATACTCTTTGTTGTTTGCATTGTGCTTTTGCCTCTTCTTGAGGTGCAAAAATGAAAAAACTTGTTATTGCTATAAGAATTGCTATTTTTTTCATTATAGTGATATTAAATTGTTACGAATGTTTATAATTTTATTTGATATCTTGTTAAGATCTTGTTCTGTGTAATGTATAATTGTACGATCTCCCGGTTGAACCAACGGGATTGAATCTTGATCGTAAGTTATTGTAGTTTCTCCTTCAATAAATTCAATTTTAACGTTATCGTATAAAGTTGACAGGTCTGAAAAATCTTTGTTCATTTTTTTAAAACGTGCTTTGTTATTGAAAAAGTCAAGAACAGTCATTAATTCTTTTAAAATATCTTTTTGTCCTACAATAATTTCTTCAGTTCTTTTATCACTTTTAAATTGATTTACTTTACTTGCGAGATACTGACCTTCTAACCATACTCCTGTTATCATTAATGCACTTAAATCACTTCTTCTGGTCTCTCTTAAATGCTCATCCATATCGTGATAACTTGAAACGGAAAGGAACATTAAAGAATCAAGATTTGTACTGTTGGTTGCTAATCTTTTTAAAGTTTGAAATTCAAAAAATTGATCAATATCCAATGCATCAGCTATTCGTTTAATAGACGTTAAATATTCAACAATGGCATTTTTTCTGCCGTAAACATTTAAATATCCCAAATCGGCACTTAACATTCCCAGACCTAAAGCTTTTTCAAAATTTGAGTCAAAATCAGCAGCAGTTTCAGTTGGGACTAAGTTCTTTTTTGAATAAGGAACTTGCATATCTTCAATTGTGGCTGCCATTTCAATAGGCGAAGGAAAACTTTCGATGAGTCCGTTTATTTGATCAGGGTCAATTTCTACTCTGTTAATACTGTCATCTTCCACAGGTCCTTCAATAGTACCATCATTACCTCCGTTACCGCATGAAGCTATAATTGTTATGATTGATAAAAAAAGTAAAATCTTTTTTGCCATATTAGTTTGATTTTTTGAGGCATTTAACAATCAAAGGTATTAAAATTTTAAAAATCTAAAAAAAATACTTTATTTTTTTTTCTTTTTTGTTCTAATCCTCTTGATTTTCGGCGTTTTTATTTTTTTTATTTTTACTGAATTTAAAGTTTCCGAAGAAATTAACAATTTTTCTCAGATGATCGTAATATAGTGGGATATATAATAGTAACGACATAACCCAAATTATGATAATATTAAACCAAAATGTATTGTAATTTTTACCGAGAAAATGTTTATTCGGTGCATAAAAATGAGATCTTATTCCTATAAAATTTGAATCATCAGGTTCTAAATAAATTGGTTCTTCTTTTCGAATAAGTTTATCCTTAAAACGTAAAATTTTATTTTTTTCGTATATATTTCTTGCAATATCATCCAAATGTTCATTATGGAATTTATTTCTGAAACGTACAAAATAGCCTTTTGATTGTTCATCTTGATATTCAATTAATTCTTCTTTGAGTTCATTTGCACTTGAATATACTGCCAAGTAAAATGATTTCCAGTTTTCAAGAAGATCCATTAATTTATAACCGTGTTCTTCAATTTCGTATTCATTGATGTTCAATTTATTGATCAATTCATTCGGAATCACAAGAGCTTTTTTAACTTCTTGATCATTTGCGGCTAAAACATCAAAGTCATCGTAATATACATCAAAATTTATTTGTTTAACGCCGTTTCCTGCTTTATGAGCTTTTAGTTTTTTTGCGAGTTTTATTATTTGTTTGTTTTCCTTGGCAATTTCATTTTTAAGAAGAGCTAATTCCATTTTTTGGATTTTAACAATTGAATCACGACTTCCTTTTTTATCATTAATTTCATCTTGTAAAATTTCAAATGATTCAATGCTTTCGGAAAGTTTCGGTATTAACTTGTCTTGTTTAAAATTAGCTGTACTTTTTACTTGATTATATATGTAGTATTGTTTTTCGAATTTATTCTCTTGGAATTGTTGTACCATTAGGGCTTCATAGGCCCATCTTGATGCCATTATATCGGCAATTACAGGAACCTTATCTACGCTGCCTATTGCTCGGTTCAGTTTGTCGAAACTGAACATCGCACCACCGAGTGCCATTTGCGGAATCATCAGCAAAGGTATCAAGATATAGATAGTAACAGCTGAATTGAAAGCAGAAGAAATATTCAATCCCATAAAGTTTGCAAATACAAATGTTGAGAAAAGCACCAACCAATATTCAAAATACATGCCTTGAATACCGAGTATTGAGTTTCCAATAATAACAAATAATATTGATTGAATGGCGGAAATAATTATTAATATTGTAATTTTTGCCAATAAATATGACGATCTGCTGAGGTTAAGGAATTTTTCTCTTTTTAATATCTTTCTGTCTCTGAAAATTTCTTCAGCACTTACTGTTAATCCTAAGAATAATGCAACAACAATACTCATAAAGATATACGGAGGTATATTTTCATTATCAAAAAATACATATACAGAGGAATTGGGATCAGAAATATATCTTATTAAGAAAGCAAGAATAAATCCTAACAGAGGAGCTTCGAGTAAATTCAAAACAATATATTGAGTATTACTGATCTTTGATAAAAGGTCGCGAGTAAGGAAAATTCTGAATTGTTTAAACCATCCGGGAATATTTAAGTTTGCCGGCGGTTCATCTTTAATAACTTCAATATTTTCTTTAGCTACTTTTTCTAAATATTGTTTTTCCCATTCAGATGCAGAAATTTTTCTTATTTCAGTATATTGTCCGAATTCATCAACAACCTCGGCTTCAATAATATCAAAAATCAACTCAGGTGTAACATTACCGCATGTACCACATTCACCCGCTTCCGCATTGACCTGATTATCAATGGTTTTGAAATGCACTACTGCTTCAACCGGATTTCCGTAATAGACCATATAACCACCTTGATCGAGAATCAACATTCTGTCGAACATTTTGTAGATATCTGAAGAAGGTTGGTGAATAACTACAAAGATCAGTTTTCCTTTTTGAGTTAATTCACTTAAGAGTTCCATTACATTTTCAGAGTCTCTGGATGATAACCCGGATGTGGGTTCGTCAACAAACAGAATCGAAGGTTCTCTGATTAATTCAAGAGCAATATTTAATCTTTTTCTTTGTCCTCCGCTGATTGTTTTATTCATCGGGTTACCTACTTTCAGATCTTTTTTATCAAATAAACCGAGATCTTTTAAGGTTTTGATTACAAGCGCAGTAAGATCTTCATCCTTTTTATCTTTGAAACATAACTTTGCATTGTAGTATAAGTTTTGAAAAACTGTTAGTTCTTCAATAAGCAAGTCGTCTTGAGGAATATAACCGATAACTCCTTCAAGATCACCGGGGTTATGGTGCAGATCAATTCCGTTAATTTTTACAGAACCTAATGAGGGTTTGTTAATACCGGACAGAGCATTTACCAGAGTTGTTTTTCCGGAACCGCTGGCTCCCATAATTCCTACAAGTTTACCGTGATCAACAGAGAAATTGATGTTTCTTATACCAATATCACCTGTTTTAAAAGTAAATTGTAAATCACGAACAATAAATGAAAGCCTTGATATTTCAAGATCTTCCATAAAAGTTGCAACAATATCACTGTAATGGATTGGTTTACCCTTTGGTAATTTAATAACACTCCCGGGAGCAAATAAATAAATTCTGTTATTGTAAACAGTTGTACTGTTAAGAAATACGTCTTGTTTACCGGTATATTTCACAAAATAAAGATCAACACTTCTTATTTGGAGTATAATAACACTTCCGTGTAAACTTTCTGAAGGAATAACTTGTGACTTTTGATGTTCATATTCCTTATCGTTAATAATTAATATTGATTCTGAATCAAGTTCTCTGTGGTCGTCTTTAATGACAAAATCTTTAATCTCTTTATATTCTGTATTTGATAAATTAAATGCATCAGCAACAACAGAGATAATCTCCATTCTTAGTTCAGACAGTTTTTTTTCGGCGTTAATAAGCTCGAATAAACGAGCTAAAACGATAACTTTTTGTTTATGGTTAAGAGTTCTGTTAATCTTCCTGCATATTCCCATTACCCTGACAGAATCAACCATTTTAACGGGTCCGGATGTTGTAGTTTTTTTCTTTTCGTCTCTTTTTCTTTTCTTTTCTTCTTTTTCTGTATTTTTAATAAACAAATCCATGTATTCGTTTACTTGAGATTTGCTTAATTGTGAAGCAAGAAAAGTCATTACAAACTTTTCTTCTTGTAGAACAACTCCTTCATCTTGTTTTGCAATAATTGCAAAAAGTTGCATCAGAGCTTTTAAAATTTCTTCACTCATATTATTTTGATATTAGTGTGAAAGTTTTTTGAAAAAGAAAATCAGATGTTTCAAATTTAATTATGAATAATAATAAACAGAATTATAAAATACAACCGACCATATATTTAATCAATAGAATAGCTTACTTGTTCAAAAGGTACTTCAACAATGTCTTCGTATTCTTCTCCTGCTTCTTCCATATCTTCGTCATCATCAGGGAAATGCCATCTTACAAGAACATCTTTACCTGCATCATTCATATCTTCTAATTTCAGAAGAATGTCTAAAAGAAGTTTTGAAGATGCAGTATTGAAATATTCCAATTTTATATTTAAAACTGTTTTTTCAAGAGGATTTTCAGCATATTCATCTAACCATTCTAAAATAGGATCGTAAAATGCTACAACATCTTCCGGTAAAGATCTTCCGGAAATTTCCATAAACGGATTATCAGGATTTGCATCAAATGTAACTTGAGGAGTATCATCCGTACCTTCAATTTTTATTATTCGCATAATTAATTATTTTATTCTGGATATTGTTGATGTTAATATAAAATATGATTTCTTGTCGTTAAGTTTTAAGATTGAATAAATTAGTTGTTCTCCTGTTTTTCTTGCCATATCAATGAAACCTAAACCTGCACCGCCTTTTTCTGAAAGACGCCCTTTTTTTATTTTTGTTTTGTATAATTCCTTTAATATCATTTTATTACTTGAATTTATCTGTTTTAAATTTTCTTCAAGATCAGGTATTTCCTTTGTTGAAACAACATTGCCGGTAGTAATACAATATTCATTTTCATGTTTAGTAACAAAAAACAGTCCTTGCCCGTCAATTATAGAAGAAGGTGTTTTTCTTTCAGCAGAATGTTTACTGATATTTTGCAGAGATTCAACCATTACGTGAAAAACTCTTCTTTGTAATGAATTTGTTTCATTATCAATTGCAATATGACTTTCGGCCAAAGAGCTGAAAGCTTTTGTAATTTCATGAGAAATTTCACCTTCATATGCAAGGTTGATATTGCTTTTTTTCATTTTTTTATAAAAGTCATAAACAAAAGTAAGAGAATCATTATTGGAATTTTTTCCGTCCATACTGCTTTGTTTTAGAATTCAATACCAATTATAAGTATATCATCAATTTGCTTATATCCTTTTTTCCATTTCAAAAATTGATCTACAAAGAAATTATAATATTCTGTCATTGAAAAATTATTTTTTTCAATAATTTGTTCTCTGATCCTTCCGGCTTGATATTTTCTTCCGTCTTCACCTCCTATTTGATCCGGTAAACCGTCTGTAAAGATAAAAATTTTATCTTTTTTTTGTATATTAATTTTGTGTGTTGAAAAGTTTTTTTCTTCTCTTTTTCCCATCGGTTTACCACCAACAGCTTTTCTGTCTCCTCTAAAACGTTTAATTTCATTATCTCTCAGTAAAAATAACTCTCTGTGAGCACCGGCATATTCCAGAATATTTTCTTGATGATTTATTTTACATAAGGCAATATCCATGCCATCTCTTGCTTTTGAATCCGGAGAGTCTTGTTTTAGTGTTTTTCTTACTTGATAATGTAATTCATCTAAAATTTCTCCTGCACTTAGTTTTTCTTCACTGCTGACAATATTGTTTAATGAAAAATATCCGATAAATGACAGTAATGTTCCGGGAACTCCATGTCCGGTACAATCAATGGCTGCTAAATATATTTCGTTTTCTTTATAAAAGAACCAAGGTAAATCTCCGCTGACAACGTCTCTTGGTTTATAAAATATGAATGATTCGGGCAAATATCTGTTTACAATATCTAAATCAGGGATAATTGCTGATTGTATTCTTTGAGCATACTTAATACTCTCAGTAATGTTTTTATTTTTATTGTCAATTTCCAGTTCTATTTCTTTTCTTTCGGTAATATCATGGGCTATTAATAAGAATGTACTTATGTTTCTGTCTGAGTCAAATTCCGGAATGGCATTGAATTGTACAATACGATTAATATTGTTTATATTAAAAGTTGTTTCTTTTTGAATTTCTTTTTCGGCAATTTTTGTATCATTAATAACATCTTTAAAAAAGTTTGTGATTTTCTCGTCCAGATCTATAGTATTAATGTTACTGCCAATTATATCGTGTGAATTAATACCGATGAATTGTTTGGTCATTGGGTTTGCATAGTAGAAATCTCCTTGCAGTCCTATACGAATTATCATATCAGGGCTGTTCTCAGAAAGTGCCTGCATTTCACTGCTCAGCCTTTTGGCCGTTTCAGCTTCTTTTCTTATTGTAATGTCTCGAGTATTAAAAATAATGCCGTTAATTGCCGGATTATTAATTAGGTTTCTGCCGCTTGTTTCAAGCCACAGCCTTTTCTTATCTTTATTGGTGTATTGATATTCAAAGGTTTTTATGATATCAGGTTTTTGTATTAATTCATTAAATACATCTTGCAGAATTTTATCTCCTCTTTCAAAACGGTTTATTCCAAGCATTTCTTCGGGTGAAAAACCAAGAATACTTTTAATTGACGGGCTGACATATTTAACTATCCCTGCCTTATCATATATAGTAATGACTTCAGACGCGTTCTCCAATAATGTATTTAATCTTTTTTGTCCTTGCTCAACTTCCGAAATTTTCTCTGCTAATTCAATATTTGAACTTTGAAGTTCAATTTGAGTTTTCTCCATTTCTTTTGCATTTTTCCGGAGTTCTTCGTCATTTCTTTTAAGCTGTTCAGTTAATGTTTGCGATTCTCGGAGTAATTTTTTAGTTGTTAAGTTAGCTTTAAAATTAAATATTGTTTGTCCTATAATTTCACTTAATTCATTTAAAAATAAAATAGTTTCTTTATTAATCTCATCTTTTACAGATGCAATTTCAATAACTCCTTGAATTTTTTCATCTCCTAATAAAGGTGTTATCAGTAAGCTTTTGGGTTTTTGTTCGCCAATGAGGCCGGATGATAATGTAGTGTATGTTTCCGGTATTCTTTTTCTGTATATGTATTCTTTTTCATATGCTGCTTGGCCAATTAATCCTTCTCCGATTTTAAATTTTTGATCAACGAATTTTTTTCTGTCGTAAGCATAAGTTGAAATGTTTTCAAGTATTTGCTCTTCATCATTGAATATATAGAATGCTCCTTGTACCGAATCTGTATAATTTATAAGATTAACTAATACATCATAGGTTAATTCATTAAGATCATTATGTTTCCTGATAATATCTGTTATTATCTCTTTTCCGCCGGCAATCCAATTTTGCTTAGTTTCAGTTTTTTTACCTGTTAAAAAGTCTTTTCTCATGTTTTTCAGAGAAATATTTAGGGTATCTTCTTCGGATGTCTCAATGTTATTAAATATAATTTCTTTTTCCTTGATTTGTTTTGCGAAAATTGAATATTGTTCAATTATTTGATCTTTTTCTGTTAATTCTTTTTTAAGTTGAATCCTTTCTTTTAAAAAAAAATCAGAAATAAAATAAAAGATTAATCCCAATATAAAAGGGGATAAATCAATGATGTAATTTAAGGGATTTTCGTTATGGATTTGAGAAATTCCTGAAAAGGAAAACGAATATTCATTCGTTAATAAATATAAAGACCATGCAAGCATCGTAAATAATGCTCCCAAAATAAAACCGTTTACGGCAAAATTTATTTTCGATCGAGATTTAAATAATCCGGTCTTATTCTTTTTTGCATTTGTCATTAAGTTTGTCAATTATTTACTGAAATTTTATATCAGGTTGAAATATTTTTTATCCAGTTGAAATATTTTTTATCAATTTCAGATTCGAATTTTTGTTTAATTTGTTTTTCTCTATCTATAAGCTTTTGATAATCGACATTTGATTTTTTTGAATAATCTTTCAATTGGTTTAAACTTTCACTTAATTCAATTTCTTTTTCATTAATAATCTTTGTCTTATATTGTAATTCACTAACAAGAGTTTCATTTTTTTTCTCTAATTCTTCTCTGTAACTAATATTAGCTCCAAGGAACAATATCCTTACAATTATACCCGCTTCATTTTTTATTGCAGAAAAAAGAGAAGAAATATTGATTTTTGAGTCTTGTTTTGAAACAAGAGTTAAATTTTTTTGAACGGATTCATTATTTTTGATATTTTTTAAAATATCATCTTTTTCATTTTTATCAAGTTTATCTGTTAAATCAAAAATGCTTTTTGTTTTTAATTCGTCAAGTCTGAAGTTTATTTTGTTTAAAAACAGGCTGTTGGCAGTTATTATTCTTCCTGTTAATGACAGTTCAAGTTTGAATAATACTTTGTCAACCGCTGTAATCAAGCTTGACATTTCTGTTTCACTTTTTCTGGTTTCTTTTTGCGCAACTCTTAGTTCTGAAATTTTATCGGACATTTCAGAATCCCGCATTGCTAATTCGTCAGATTTTTTTTGAGATTCTTCTAACAGTTCTGAAGTTCGATCACTGATTTTTGTTGTTTCGAGTGTTGATGCAATATCTTCGGCAATGTTTTCAATAAATTGTACTTCATTTTTATTAAATTCATTAAATGAGGCTATTTCAATGACTCCTAATAGGTTCTCGTCTGTTTTAACAGGTATGATCAATATGTTGGTCGGAGGCGATTCTCCAAGTCCGGATTCGATTTCCATATATCCTTCAGGTACATTATTCAACCAAATAGTGTTTTTTTCCAAAGCACACATACCAACCAGACCATCACCAAGATTTATGGTTTTTGTTAAAGCCTTTATTCTGTCATAGGCAAATGCAGAGGTTAATTCAAGACAGGGAGGTTGTTCTTCATCATTTAAAATAAAGAACCCGCCTTGAGCTGCATTAAAGAATTTAACTAAATTTGTTAAGGATGCTTCTGCAAGCGTTTTCATCCCGGAAGAGGACTCTCGTAATATATCATTGAACTTTGCTTGGCCGTCAGCGAACCATTGTCTCAGGTGTTCTTCCTCCTGACGGGTTTTATTTAATTTAATATTTTCTTTTAATTTATTACGCAATTTAATTAGTGATAATTCTAATATGTTTTGTTTATTATTGTCCTTAAATTTTATCTCATAGTTATCTTTAACAAGATGATTTACGAAATCAGAAATTTCACTTATTTTATAGTTCAGCTTGTTTAGTTTAGAATATATTTCAGAAAACTCATTCTTATCATCTGTATTTATTTCAATATTTGTTTTACCTTCAGTAAGGTCATCAATTACATTCTCAATAGAATTAACCGGTTTCAAAAATGTGTTTTTAATAAAAAGAAATAAAATAACAATTAAAATAAGATAAATAATTATTGAAACAATACTCAAAATATTTTTGAAAATACTGTAATTGACTTGCTTGTACTGAAAACCGGAAATTATATCATTATGCTTGTTTTGTATTAGTAATGAAATGTTTTCAATTATATTGAAGTTGTGTTTAATATCAGAAGATTGTCCTGTAATCAAATCATTCAGTTTCGTTCTGAATTCTGACCAGTATCTTTCAATATTTTTTATTTCTTTTTTTGTTTTATTGTCGGGAGGCGAAATTTCAAAGTTATTTTCAAAATTTATTGATTTACCGCCTGTTACTAATAATGAAAGTGAATAGTCAAAGAGATTTACAGCATTTGAAATTTGTTCGGTGTCAAAATCGTATTTTGAGTTTTGTAATCTTTCAGCTGAGATAATAATTTCTTTAAGTAAGATATTGTTGCGTTCAATCAGCTTTATTGAATTACTTACCGATTCTTTTTTGTTTTCAATATAATAAGTAAAATATATATGTATTATGCTTACTATTACTATAGTTAACAGTAATATTGTGATTTTTAATATTGATGAGTTCTTTTTTAGCATCATAAATATTTATTATGACCTTTAATTTTTTCAGCAGAGAAAAAATAAAGCTATAAACACCAAAATTAATAATTTTTTTATTTTTAAAAAATCAGCACTTAATAATTTTTGATTCATTAGTAAAACACGTTTTTGATTAGTTTCAGAAAAAAAACAGAGAATGAATTTAATTAATTCATTTTTTCCTTATCAACATTATACCGTCTCTAATCGGCAGTATTATGTTTTCAACATTTTTATCTTGTTTAACATATTTGTTGAATTCAATTATTCCTTGAGTTGATTCATCCGTAATTTCTTTGTCTTCAATTACTTTTCCGCTCCATAATACGTTATCGGCAATAATATAAGCCCCATTTTTTACTTTATTAATAACCAATTTATAATATTTCAGATAGCTTGGTTTATCTGCATCAATAAAAACGATGTCGAAATTATCATCTAATGTCGGGATTATTTTCAGAGCATCACCAATATGAAGTTTTATTTTTGATCTAACATTTGCTTTCTCGAAATATTTATTAATTATGGATTTTCGTTCATCATTTATTTCTATGGTATGAATTATCCCGTTCTCTTTTAAACCTTTTGCCCAACAAATGGCAGAATATCCTGTATAAGTGCCTATTTCTAAAATTTTTTCAGGTTTTATCATTTTACTAATATGCTCAATAACTTTTCCTTGCATGTAGCCGGAAAGCATTCTTGATCCGGGGACTTTTAAATTTGTTTCTCTTGTTAACTCAATAAGTATTTCGTCTTCCGGATCACAGTGTTTATTAATATATTTTTCAATTGTCATGTTTTATAAATTATTAATTTTTTAATAAGGAATCTGTTTAATGTTTAAAACTGTTTTTTTAGTTCAGGAATTTAATTTTAATTTTGAAAATAAAAACAAAAGTAAATGTTTTTTAAAGATATTGCAGGACAAAAAAAGGTAAAAGAGAAACTTCTTAATACTGTTAAAAACAAACGTATTAGTCATGCATGGTTATTCGCCGGTCCTGAAGGGAACGGAAAATTAGCTTTAGCCGTTGCTTATGCTCAATATTTATCTTGTCGGAACAAA
>JAUVIG010000466.1 GCA_030592825.1 Chlorobiota bacterium
GAATCTCTGAAGGTTTAACAAGATTTGCTAATTTATCTTGCTCCACCGGAAACATTTTGTAGTTTCTGTGATTCTCACTTGTCCATTGATGTTTCTTATAATCAAAAGGCATATAACCAACCATACTCCCGACAGAATCTGAAAAACTCCCTGTCAGTTTGAAAGTCAACCATCCCGATAAGTATAAGTATTTATCTGTTTTTTCCCAAATCTCGGGCTGATTCTGAATTAACCAATTGCATTCAGCATTTTTTACTGCATGTGTAACAGATTCCCTCATATTTACCAAACTTAATGCAGCTTTATCAAAACCTTTGGGGTATTTATCAGCTTCTGCCTGCCTTTGGTCTAACCAAATTATTGCCGGTCTTAACGGATTTCCTTCTTTATCCGCATTAATAACAGTACTTCTTTGAGTAGTGAGTGTTACAGCTTTAATCCTGTCTTTCGAAACTTCCGTCTTGGAAAATAAGTTCAGGCAAGTTTCAGATAATTTGTTCCAAAAATAATCAGGCTCTTGTTCTGCCCAACCCGGTTGTGTTGAATAATAGGCTTCAATCACAGTCTTTTCAATGTCAATAATATTGCCGTTTAAATCAATAATTACTGCTCTTACGGATTGTGTTCCTACGTCTATTGAAAATATTAGTTCTGTATTTTCCATGTGAGATTTTTAATCTTTTTTACTGATTTTTATAATTTTGAAATTTATTTTTTTGCCACAAAAACTCTAAAACACTAAATTGCACTAAAATTATAATACAAATATCATAATTTGTTATTCCAATATTTTTAAGTTTAAAAGTGATTGGGTTAAAATTTTCTTTGTGATATTTTGTGTTTTTGTGATTTAGTGGCATTATTAATAATATTTATTTTTTTATTTTGATAACCTTTTTTGCCATAAAAACTCTAAAACACTAAATTGCACTAAAATTATAATACAAACCGCTTTATTCCTTTTCCGATATTTACTACATAAAAATTTATTAAAAATCCGAGTCTTTTTCCGGTAAGATTTAAATGACTCAATACCTGCGCATCCCAAACAGGATTCACAATATCTACGGCTTTTAATTCACAAATAACTAACCCTTCAACAAGTACATCTAATCTTAATCCTTCTTTAAATGCTATTCCGTCGTAAACAATCGGAATATCTTTTTGTCGTTGATAATTTAACCCTCTTTTAGACAATTCATGACAAAAGCATATTTCATATACTTTTTCTAATAATCCCGGGTCTAATTTCTTATGGACTGTATAAGCTGAATCAACAATTCCTTTCCCAATTTTTTCAACTTCGTAAGGAATTGGTTCAAATTTTTTTTTGTGATATTTTGTGTCTTCGTGTTTTTGTGGCATTATTACTAATATTTAAAGATATGAATTAAAAATTATTTCAATCCCAGCATCCCGCCCGGATTCATAATTCCGTTCGGATCAAAATGATTTTTTACGGCTTGCATGGCATTTAAAACTTCTTCCGATACAGCATCTTTCATCCAAGGAGCCAAAACTCTGCCTATTCCGTGATGATGCGACAATGAACCTTTATTATTATGAATCGCATAAACTAATCCTTTATGAAATTGCTTATAATCATCCTCTTCATTGCCAATTTCCATCGGACTTAAAAATGTAAAATATAGATTTGCACCGTTTTCATAAACATGTGAAATATGAGACATTAATACAACTTTTTGTCTTTTATAAACATAAGTTCTTACAGATTTCCAAAGATTTATTAAATTATCCCAAGTAACTGCTGTTTCAATAGTATCAGTCATTATTCCCAAATCCATCAGCGGCTCCCTCATATATGCACTTGAATATCTTTGCTTTAACCAATTTTTTGTCGGGCTTCCGCCGATATAAAAACCTTTGTTCTTTTTTGCAGTCTTTTTAATTTTCTTCTTTACAAACTTTGCATAAGCTGCATCACCTTCCACAGAAACAAACATAAGACATCTTTCTCCGGAAGTATAACCCAATGCTTTCAGCACTTTATTTGAGAACTTTTCATCAAAACCTTTAGTTTTAAATGCAATATCAGTTTCATCAGGATCAGAAATTCGGAATAAATGAGGTTTTCCGAATTCAGACTGCATTATTTCTCTCATTGCATTAACCGCAGATTCAAAAGTTTTAAATACAAAAGAAGCATATCTCGTGTTCTCCGGACGTAAATGTTTGATCTTCATTGTAACTTCAGTAATAACTCCGAGAGTTCCTTCCGAACCGACAAATAAAGGGAAAGTATCCCATGCTTCGGCGTTTGAGGGATAATCTTTATTTTCGATTACTCCTGC
The DNA here is from genome assembly GCA_030592825.1 of Chlorobiota bacterium. Classification (GTDB taxonomy): domain Bacteria; phylum Bacteroidota; class Bacteroidia; order Bacteroidales; family JAADGE01; genus JAADGE01. The sequence goes on from JAUVIG010000466.1 coordinate 2,313, forward strand.
CGGTGTAACAACTTTTAAAGCAACAATCATTTGATCAATTTTTCCGTAACCTGTTGATGCTTGTCCGGCACCTCTTGCCGCTACCCAACCGCCGACTGTTGAAAATTCAAAAGATTGCGGAAAATGTCCGCAAGAATAACCGAGTTTATTAATATGTTCCTCAAATGCCGGTCCGAACATACCTGCTTGGACTTTTGCCGTCATATTTACTGAATTAACTTCAATAACTTGATTCAAATGTTTAGTCATATCCAAAGAAACACCACCTTTCGGTGTCTCAAGTCCTCTTGTAACACTTGATTGCCCTCCCACGGGAACAATCGGAATTTTATTTTTATTGCAATAATTAACTAATTTAACTACATCATTATGAGATTTCGGGCTTATAACTGCATCAGGCGGATTCGGGATTTTCTCTTTTCTTAACAGTAATAGTTCTGAATAATATTTTCCGTATGAGAAATTTGCACGAGAAAAATCATCTGTAAATATATTCTCACTTCCTGCAATTTTTTTTAAATCATTTATTTGCTCTTCTGATAAAGAAGTTGTTTTTTCTAATTTAACTTCCGTATCTCCGAATAAATGTTTGCTTGCCAAATCTTGATCAGATATTGAGAATTTTTCTTTGATTACTTTTAATGTTGCATCATCAATTTTTTGTTCTCTTTTATCTCCCCATTTAAGGATGTCTCTGTATGTTTTAGTCTTCATATTATTTTTTGTTCCTGTGATATTTTAATGCTAAATAATTGTGATTTATTTTTTCTTGATCTTAAAGATACTTATATTTATTCGACTCAAAATAATTTAATCAGGTAATGTATAAAGTTCAATTACAGACTTGTACTCATCCTGCTTTCGTTCATCGTTCCAATTTAGCATTTCTGATGCAATTTTTATAACTTTTTGTAATATATCTTCTTCAGGTTTTCCTAAAGTTCCGATTCCTGTACGTCTTAATAAAATATCTTTTAAAGTCATTGCACTTTCATGTTTAATTGCATAAACTACTTCTGCCGATAATTCACCATCGTTGCTCACAACCTCTGCAAATTCAGGGTTTTCTTCTGCGGTTTGAAATACAGTATGACTTTGAGTTCCGTAATTTCTGCTGATATA
>JAUVIG010000149.1 GCA_030592825.1 Chlorobiota bacterium
TGTGCATTTCAGAAAATATATTGAAAATAAAAAAGGAAATACCGCAAAATATTAAATTAATTGCTGTTTCTAAAACAAAGCCAAATGAGGATATTTTGGAAGCCTATAATTCGGGACATAAGCTTTTCGGTGAAAACAAAGTTCAGGATATTGTAAAGAAATATGAAGATTTACCAAAAGATATCGAATGGCATTTTATAGGTCATCTTCAAAGAAATAAGGTCAAGTTTATTGTGCCTTTCGTAAGATTAATTCATGCTGTTGACAGTTTAAAACTTCTCAAAAAGATTAATGATGAAGCTGCAAAAAATAAACGAACTGTTAATTGTCTTATGCAAATACACATTGCCCGTGAATCAAGTAAGTTCGGCCTTAATATTAATGAGTTAAGAGAAATATTAAGTTCAGAAGAGTATTCTTCAATGGAAAATATTGAGATTGAAGGTTTAATGGGAATGGCAACTTATACTGATAACAAAGAAATTATTAAAAATGAATTTGATTTTTTGAGTAAGTGCTTCAAGGAGATTAAAAATATTTTTTTCAGTAATACAGATAATTTTAAAGAAATATCAATGGGTATGTCTGATGATTATGATATTGCTGTTGAATCCGGTTCTACGATGATAAGAGTAGGAAGTATTATTTTTGGTGAGAGAAACTATTGAATGGAATTATTAATTAAGTTGTTTCAAAACATCAGATGCTTTATTCTTATGTTTTCCGTTTCGTGATACAATTTTTTGCAGTAAACCAATTGCTTCTTTATTCCTCCCTAATTTTATTAAAGTTTGTGTTTTATACCATTCGGCATCTTCAAGATATTTAATATTGCCGGAAGAAATAACTTTATCAAAATTTTTCAAAGCATTATTGTAGTTTTTAGTATAAAATGAAGATACCCCATATTTATAAATAATTTCAGAATCATTTGATTTATATCTTAAGTATTTTTCAAATCCGTCTGATGCTTCATTATAAACCTTTTCATCATATGAAAATATTGCACTGTTTCGAATACTTTTGTACTTAATTGCGTCTTCTTTTTTTGTTCTGTTATTTTCATCAGGAATATGTCTTGTTGAAAATCCGGTAAAACTGTCATTTTTTTCTTCTTTTGCAGCCTCTCCGTCTTCTTCACTTGTAGTAGTAACGAGTTCATTATTAAGTTCAGAATTAATTTTTTTGTTTTTTGAAATATCAGTTTTAATCATAGGAATATTTTCTTCGACTTCGGCTTCTTCTTCTTTTAAAATTCTGTCTGATATATCATCATCTGCTATAGTTTCAGTATTTTTATCCAATTCACCGGAGATAATTTCATCAATACTATTTTTTCCGGATTGCTCAACAACAACTGTGCTGAAATTATCTTCATCAACCGATGAACCGGCGATATTATGTGTTACAGATTCAGCATTTATAACTTCTTTATCAGTCATATCAGCACTTTTTTCAGGTAATTCCAAATTTTCAATCTTTTGCATATCAGCTAATGATTCAGAATTGCTCTTCATAAAATAGTTAACTGTAAAACCGGCACTAATAAGTAATAAAACTGAAGCCGCTACAGCAAATATTCGTTTTATATTATAAGTTTTTGCTGTTTTTTTTATTTCTTTTTTAACAAATTGTTTGAGGTATGTATCAATATCTGAATTTACGGAATGAATGATTGCTGATAAGCTTTCAGGATTTTTCATATTTGATAAACCTTCAAGTTCATCATTACACATTTCACAATCAGCAATATGCATTTCTATCCTTCTTTTTTCAGTATTTGATAATTTACCTAATAAATATTCAAGCATCTCATTATTAGTGAGACATGAACTTTTGCTGAATATTTTATTTATATCGGATTTCATTTGTTTATGAGTTAGAACCCATTTTAAAGGATAAAAATGATGAATAATATTATTGCAGAAATACCTGCTTTAGTTAAAATATTTTTTAAATTTCTTTTTCCGTTTTGTATATAACTTTTTACATTTTTTATTGAGTAACTTGTTAATTCAGCTGTCTCCTGATATGATTTTCCTTGCAAATAAAACAAATTAACACATTCTTTTTGTTCTTTATTTAGCTGATTTACTGCATCTTGTACGGTTTCTATTTTGTTTTCCTCTGTTTCTTTTTCCTTAAGATGAGAATTCAAGTCAATTTCCATAAAATCTTCTGTATCTTTTTTGTATTCAACTCTGTTTCTTAAATTTACTTGAGATTTTCTTAATTGCATCAAGCAATGGTTTCTGGTTACCATATATAGCCATGACTTAAAGTTATCAACATTATGATTCAAAAGATCCGAAAATAATTTCTCAAAGATTTGCATTACAGAATCTTTACTGCTCTCTTCATCTTTCAAATATTTCATTGAAATCAAGAAAACAAATTGAGTGTATCTTTTGTATAATTCTCCTATAATGTCTTTTCTTTCTTTATCTTTATATAAAGACACTAATTTTTTATCAGATATGTTACTGTATATGCTCAAAATATTTTTCAAGATCAGATACAAATTTAAATATTTTTAACAAAAACCGAACAAATAAGTTAATTTTGTAAAAAAAAACAACCAACTCTAAAGATCATTATTAAAAAATGATTAAGAATTATTTATCTCTTGTAAAATTCAGCCATACAATTTTTGCTATGCCTTTTGCATTAATCGGTTTTTTTTTAGCTGTTAAAACTGCTGATAATGAGATTTTTGGCGGAAACGGAATTCAAATATTGATATTAGTTGTTTTAGATATGATATTTGCACGTAATGCCGCTATGGGTTTTAACAGATGGTTAGATCGGAAAATTGATGCAGAAAATCCGAGAACTGCTGTAAGAGAAATTCCTTCAGGTAAGATCAAATCAAAATATGCATTGGGTTTTGTGATTATTAATGTCATTCTGTTTTTTATTACAACATATTTCATAAATAATTTAGTTTTTTATTTGGCACCTGTTGCTGTTGCTGTTGTTCTTGGCTATAGTTATACAAAAAGGTTTACATGGTTGTGTCATTTTATTCTTGGATTAGGATTATCATTAGCACCCGTAGGATCATACTTGGCTGTAACCGGTGAATTCTCCTTGCTTCCGGTATTATTTTCAGCAACTGTTTTATTTTGGACAGCAGGATTTGATATTATCTATGCTCTGCAAGATGAAGAATTCGATAAAGAAAAAAACTTAAAATCAATACCAAGACTATTAGGTAAACGCAGAGCATTATTATTATCTGCAGTTTTACATATATTAACTCTTGCAATTATTATATGGGCAGGAATAATAGGAGCAGAGTTTTTAGGAGTTTGGTATTGGGCAGGAGCATTTTTCTTTGGGTCTTCACTTATCTACCAGCATATTATTGTAAAACCAAATGATTTAAGCAGAGTGAATTTGGCTTTCTTTACAGTTAATGGTATAGCAAGTATTGTTTTTGCCGGTTTTACAGTATTGAGTCTTTATATATAATTAGTGTTTGTCCATAATGTCCGATTTCTTCGTTATCCTCATATTTATAATCAGTCATTTACAAAAGTAAACTCCTGATTATAAACATTTTGGATGCCTCGAACTCGAACATTCTAAATCAAACACTGACTTTATACAGGCAATTAGGAAGAGAACTTTTCTTTTAAATGATTTTCAATTTTGTAGTTGTAATCTTTACTCATTGAAAATATTGTAATTTCAAACAAAACAGATTTTTTAGTTTCTGAAACAGGATTAATTATTGGATCTTTTTTAACAGATGTCCAAGGTAAATTATAAACAGTTTGTTTAATTTTTTCAGATATTCTTTCTGTACTTTCATTTTTTGAAACTGTTATGTTAAAGGTGTATGCAGTTATATCTTCTTTAGGCCTGCTTTTTTTTATGCTGTTTTCCAGAATTAATGAATAAGGAATTTGAATAATTTCGGAATCATCCGATTCAATTTCAATTGCTCTGAATTTAAATCTATTTATTACACCGGAATATCCGGTAAAACTAATCGCATCACCAGTATTAAGGTCTGAATTTGTTTTTAGAATAATTCCTGCAATATAATCTTTTAATACCATTCTGCTTGCCCAAATTGCAATTACCGACATTGTTATAAATAAAGCTAATGCAAAATATTGATTATTTTCCAAAAAGTTCTTAAATGCAATGATTGTGAATAATATCCATAAAATAAACTCAATTAGCGGGAAATACCGTTTTAATACCTTTAAAATTCTTTTATTTTTAAGGAAAAGAGGCAAAGCATATGTAACAGCTCTAAAGAAAACAAACAGGATAATTGCTGAAACTATGAATTTGTATATTGACAGACTTGAGAATGAAAAATCAAACATATTGATATTTTGGTTCTATGTTATAATGCTAAAATATTTTCATTTTATTAGAGCATAAAATTACTGTAAACAAAAATCAAATTTAACAAATATTCTTATGAATTGAAAATTTCCCATGCTTTTTCGGCTTGAAAATGTAACATTTTAAGTCCGTTAATTATAATTGCTCCTTTTTTTAGCCCTTCTTTGAGAAATAAGGTTTCGGCAGGATTATAGATTAAATCATAAAGTATATGATTTTCAGATATGTACTTATACGGTATATCCGGTTTTGCATTAATTTTCGGAAATATTCCGAGAGGTGTTGCGTTTATAATCAATAAATTGTTCTGAATAATTTCTTTATTTAAATCATTATAATTCAACATTAAATTATTACTGATATTTTTTCCGGTAACAAAAGTATAATTGATATTCAACTTTTTAAGTCCGAAAGCTACTGCTTTTGCAGCACCTCCTGTCCCGAGAATTAATGCTGATTTTATATTATTGTTAAGATATTCTTTAATTGATGAAACAAAACCGTAAATATCAGTATTATAACCTTTTAGAAATAAGGATTCGTTTATTTTATTGATTTTCACTACATTAACAGCACCAATTTCTTTGGCTTCTTCATCAATATCATCTAAATATTTTATAATATCTTCTTTATAGGGGGAAGTTACATTAATTCCTTTCAGTTTTTTTACTTTTGAAATTAAATCGGGAAACTTATTTATTGATTTAATTGGAAAGTTTGAGTATGAAACATCGGTTAAGTTTTCATTTTTGATTTTTTCAAGAAAAAATTTTCTCGAAAATGAATGGGTCAAAGGATATCCGATTAAGCCGTATTGTTTCATTTAGCCGATACTTTTTTTTCAGCAAATCGTTCAATTGCCCAAACAGAAAGAACACCGATTAAAATAAATGCAACAGCTAATAACACATGCTTATCAATAACTTCAGGAAAATATCTTTCGTAGCTGCTGATGACAGGCTCTCCGTTATTTTTCATAACTATAACACCGTTATCTCCTATAATGTATTGTTCATTTTTCCATGGCCATAATATAAATAAAGAGCCCAAAATGAAACCGGTTAAAGAAGCAATAGTTTCATTCTTATATTTTTTATATACCCATGAAAGAACATTAGAAAATGCAGGTAAACCTATTATAATACCGATTGCAACCGGAAGAAGAACGTTAAAATTAAGTTCATTAACAGACTGAATCATAACAAGTTGATAATTTCCCATCAAAATCAGTATAAAAGACCCGGATAATCCGGGTAAAATCATACTAACGATAGCAACCATTCCGCATAATATCAAATAAAAGAAAGCATCATTTTCGGTTGCAGGATTCATAAATGAAATCCAAACAGCTATTGCCGTACCTACAATAAATGACAAAATAACCGACAAGTTGTATTTATCAACTGTTTTCCCGACAAAATAAACGGATGCCAAGATTAATCCGAAGAAATAAGCCCAAACATAAACAGGAAAATTATCAAACAGATAGCCTAATAGTCTTGCTAATGTAAATATGCTGACTAAAGCACCAAAAAATACAATAAACAGAAATAACAGATCAGTATGTTTTGCAAATTCTTTAAATTTAAATTTTAACAGTAACTTAAAGGCTTTCAGATTAAAAGATTTCAAAGAATCAATTAATCGTTCAAAAATACCGGTTATGAGTGCAATTGTGCCTCCTGAAACTCCCGGAATAACATTAGCTGCACCTATTCCGAATCCTTTAATAAACCAAGAAAATTTCTCCTTCATCAGATCAAATATAAATTGAAATGCAAAAGTAAGAAAAACTAAATACTGACCTCATTGATTTTGAAAAAATATACATAAAAAAATACAGTCCACAGTTTGCAGTCTTCAGTCCACAATATTCAGACATTGATGGTTTATAACTTTAAACCAACTCCGAAAACGTAAATTAATAAATAAAACCCTGTCAGAGTTTTTGGAAATAATTGCAGATAAGAAATTTATATTCGCATCATTTCAAAAATATAACTCTGACAGGGGTTTTCGGAGCGGACTTAACTTTATAGCTTTTAATCAACTTTTACAAACTTCTGTATTCTTACTTTATCTGAAACAGTAATTTTAATAAAGTAAGTTCCCTCAACAAAATCGCTTATATCTATAGTTTTTTCAGTTACATTGTTAAGAACGATCTTTCCTGTTATATCATAAATAATAATATTTTCAATTTCTTCCGAAATATCTATGTTAATTTCATTATAAGCAGGATTAGGATACAAATTCAAAGCCGGTGATTCAATGAGTTTATTTATTTCCGATCCTTCAGTAGTAAGTTTCCATAATTCATTTCCTGCTGTTGTATAACCGGCACGAAAATACAAAGACCCGTTATAATTCTTAAATTCATAAGTGTTTCCCAACGGATCAGACATTGGGGCTATTTCAGGCATTAATTTTTCCGTACCTGATGTTGTACCGTCAGTTACCCATAATTCATAACCATTTGTTCCGTCATCTGCTCTGAAATACAGTTTATTATTATATTCTTTAAAATAACTTGGATTTGATTCTCCTCCCGAATTAATATTTTTAAGCATTTCTGTGCCTATATCAGTTCCGTCAGTTACCCATAATTCATAACCGTTTATTCCGTCATCAGCTTTAAAAAAGAGTTTATTATTATATTCTGTAAAATAACCGGGAAATGAACTTCCTGCTCCCGAATTTATATCTTTAAGCATTTGTGTGTTGACTGTAGTTCCGTCAGTTACCCATAATTCAACACCGTTTATTCCGTCATCTGCTATAAACCAGAGTTTATTATTATATTCAGTAAAATAAGCAGGAGTTGAACTTCCTGCTCCCGAATTAATATCTTTAAGCATTTGTGTGCCGTCTGTTGTGCCGTCTGTTATCCATAATTCATTACCATATGTTCCGTCATCTGCTCTAAAAAAGAGTTTATTATTATATTCTGTAAAATTACCGGGACTTGAATTCCCTGCTCCCGAATTTATATCTTTAAGCATTTGTGTGCCTGATGTTGTGCCGTCTGTTACCCATAATTCTTGACCGTATCCGTCAATTGCACTAAAGTAGAGTTTATTATTATATTCTGTATAACCACCCGGATATGAATTTCCTCCGGGATATATATCTTTAAGCATTTCTGTGCCTGATGTTGTGCCGTCTGTTACCCATAATTCATAACCGTTTGTTCCGTCTGTTGCTATAAAATACAGTTTATTATTATATTCTGTAAAACCACTCGGAAATGAACTTCCTCCGGGATATATATTTTTAAGCATTAGAGTACCGGGTTCGGTTCCGTCAGTTACCCATAATTCATAACCGTTTATTCCGTCATATGCTCGAAAATATAGTTTATTATTATATTCTGTAGAAAAAGAAGGAGATGAATCTCCTGCTCCCGAATTTATATCTTTAAGCATTTGTGTGCCGTCTGTTGTACCGTCTGTTACCCATAATTCTTGACCATATGTTCCGTCATTTGCTTGGAAATAAAGGTTATTATTATATTCTGTTAAATAATTGGGATATGAATCTCCTCCGGAATTTATATCTTTTATCAGTTCAAATGTTTGAGCAGTAGTGTTGAGGTTAAAAATAAAAGATAATACGATAATTGAAATGTTTAATTTTTTCATTTTTTTGGTTTTTTAGTGGTTTATAATGATCTTTAATATAAGTATTTTTTTTTAAACGAGTGTTTTTTTTTGATATATTTATTGAAATAAATGATTAAATGCTGTAATGATTAAATAACTGAAATATTTGCAGTTTGTTTAATATTAAGATGTGGTATTATAATTATTGTCTGTAAATAAAGTCGTTAATTCTACGAAACAGTCAAGGCTTGACTTGGGTAACTAACAGAAAATAAGACTTTTAATTTTTCTGAAATCTATTTTCTTAATCAAGCCTTGACTTTATGGAAATTGAATTTCATCAGGATATTTTATCTGAGTAAGAAATAATCCGTGAGCAGGAACGGAAACACCGGCATTTGAGCGATCTTTGCTTTCAATAATCTTCCGAAAATCATCAATATTGATTTTTCCTTTACCGACTTCCAATAAAGTTCCGGTTATTGCCCTAACCATATTTCGCAGAAAACGATTGGCTTCAATTATAA
>JAUVIG010000205.1 GCA_030592825.1 Chlorobiota bacterium
ATTTATTCCAACAGCGAAATAGATAATAATTAAAAAATAATGCAAAAGAAAGTTTTAACAATTTAAGGTATCAGTCTAAATTTTTTATTTGCAGATACTATTGTTACAGCATATTGATGGCAGGCAATTTGTTAATTATCAGTGATAATGGTGATTGTATTATTAATTTTGGTTCATATGTATAATCGACTTACAGTTTGTTAATAAAAGAATGTAACATGCTTGCAAACATGGTAACATATGTGGTTTTGAGCTTGAAAAATCATACAAACCATCATGTTATGTGTTGTTTTTTGTATCACAAAAACGAGCATTAATTACAAATATGCAATAAAATAACGATATTTTTTACATACTTGTAAAAAAAACAGCGAGTATTTTTTCAGTTTTGTAAATTTTATCGTTTTGTTTGGTTTTTTTAAAAATCATCAAACAATTTGTTGATTTCTTTTTCTAATTCCGGAATGTGTCTGTTAATTATTGCCCAAATAGTTTCATCATCAACAGTATCATAAGCATGTATTATATAATTCCTTAAACTGATTATATGCTTTGCATTATTTAGTTCAAAATCAGGATTTAACTATAATATCCTGTTAATTGCTTCTCCTAATAATTTCTAATTCTCTTTCAACAGCTCTTTTTACTGTATGATTTTCTCTGTACTCAAAAAAGTTTTTATTTCCCTTTACGTGGAAATATATTGCTTCAATTGAGGGTTTTACATCAAAAAATAATTTCTTAATTCCTGTTTCCATAAACAAGTTGTTTTGTTTTTTCCACTTCTTCAATAAAATATGGATTTTTCATTGCTTTACCTGAAACTAAATCAACCTTTCTGTTTAGAATCTTTTCTAATTCAATTATAAAATCAAAAAAATTATCTGCATAATCTAAAATAGGTATTTGCTCAAAATAAACAATAAAATCTATATCACTGTCTTTGTTAAATTTTTTCGTTAATACAGAGCCGAATATATATAATAATGAAACATGGTATTTTTTACATGCCTTATTTATTTTGTCTTTTTTATCATGAATTTGTTGTAGTTCCATATTTGCAAAGTTATCACAAATTGTGATAAGCTGATAATTTAATTACAAAATTAAACAGTTTCAATCACATCCTCCTCAACATAAAATAATATATGCTTTAGGTTTTTGTTCGTACACTTCTTCTAATAAGTTTATATATTCTTCAATTTGGTCTTTGTCATTGTATTACATGCTTCCGGGGTTTTACGAAAAATGGAAAGAGTGGTGCATTATAATTTTACGGCATCTTTTGTATCGAAACCTATTAGTTTACGTTCCTTTTGTTCTTTTTCTGCTTTGCTTTTCTTTAACAGGTGGTTTAGTGCTTTACTATATCTTGTTAATTTTGTTTTCACCATGTTTGGATAAAATAGCATTTAACAATTCAACGGCATAAAATCTCTTATTTTGCAACAATCTTTCAAATAGAGGTTTAAGTTTTGAAATCATATTTTTATCTCTTGCAACTGATAATAATCCAACTGTTCCGATACACTTTAAACCAAAACTCTCAGCAATTTTTCGCGCTTTTTTATCATCAATTAAAAGAAAATTTGCTTTTAATTCCTTGTATAAGATAATAGATTCAGACTCACCATAATCCATTAAAAATGTTAATTCGTTAAAACCTTTGATTTGTACTGTTTTATCTTGAAAGAATGAATAAATTGTTTGAAATTGCTTAGTTGTTTTATCCAAAGTTATTTCTTTCCATACAGCCATAGGGATTCTAATATTATCAAACAGCAAATTTAATATTTCAAGTTTATCAATAACAGCTAAAGAAAATATTGCTCCTGAATCAGCAATAACAAGTCCGTTTTTCATATTACATGAGCTTTTCAATGTCATCAATTACATCTTCAATTGTTAAGTTTGATATTGGAACTTTGTTATCAGATAAAATAGATTCAAATTCTAACCTTGAAAGACCTGAAATCTGTGATGCTTTTCCGATAGTAAGTTTTTGTAACTTATAAAGCCTGATAGCTAAAGCAATCTTAATCCGCTTTTTTAATTCATTTTCGCTCTCATTCAATGCAAGAAGAATGTCAGCAGGAAAATCTACAGAAATTGTTTGTATATTCATATTATTATCAGTTTATATGCAAAAATACGAAATAATTAATTCTACTTCAAGTTTTTGTTTGCATAATTCAAACCACTAATGCAACTTTTTCTTTTATGAGTTATTTATTGTATTATTATTTCTATACCGTTTCAACAACATCCTCCTCAACATAAAAAATATATGCTTCAGGTTTTTGTTCATACACTTCTTCTAATAAGTTTTTATATTCTTCAATTTGTCTTTTGTATTTTTTGTGTTTTTTTCCGAATTTAAAATCAATTACAATAATGCGTTCATCATTAATTAATACTCTGTCGGGAATTCTGATATCTCCTTTTGATGTTATTAATGCTTCTTCATTTTTAACTTCAAAATCATCTGTAAACCATTCTTTTACAGTCGGACGTGAAATTATTTCTTTTATCTTTTCATTCAATTCCGATTTTTCTGAATTCGAAATATAGCCTTCAAATATCATCTTTTCCAAAGCATTGTTTATATCGTCTCCTGTTTTAATTTCCGAAAAGATTTGATGCATCAAATTACCGTAATTAACTTTATGTTCTATTTCATCAATGCTTTCAATAAAAAATTCTTCCGAACTGAATTTGATTTTAATTTTCTCATCAGTAATATTATTCGGATAACTTTCCGGAGAATATAATTTCGAAATTATATCATCCTCATCTTCAGGTATTGAATGTTCAGACTGTATATGTTTGTTATCGAAAAGAAAAGTTTTATTATTTTGATTCGTAAAATTCTTCAAATTAATAAAGCCTCTCTCCTCTCCTGCTAATTCTTTACTATCCTGATTTACTGACAGATATAACAATTGGCCGATATTTTTTATTTCATTGCTTTTTTTATTATCATCATATTGAGCGAAAACATAAAGCTCGTCTTTTGCACGTGTAAAAGCAACGTATAACATATTTAAAGCATCAATATTTGCATATAGTTTTTCATTAAAATAATCTTTCGCATAAATTGTTTGAGCTAATTTCCGTGAATATTTCACAGGCAAATATTTAAAGGAATCAAAAGGCGGTTTATTACCGGTAACCCATAACAAAGGCGAATTAAATCCCGAATGATCAATATTCCAATTTGCATAGGGCAACATAACAATTCTGAATGCCAGACCTTTAGATTTATGAATCGTCATTATTTGAACAGCATCAGTTTTTTCGGATAGTTGAATTGATTTTGTAATTCCTTTTTCTTCCCACCAATCAAGAAATTCAGATAAATTTGAATTATTTCTGCGAATTTGATCTGATATAATATCTTGAAATGCTTTAAGATACGAAAACTCTTTTTGTAATTTGTAAAGTTTAAATATATTTATAATACTCTCACTTAATTCATATACAGACTTTTGGGAAAGAGCATCTAAACTCTTAATATAATCGCCGGGCAACAATTTTTCAAAAGTTTTATCTGTTACAGATAAGAAAATTTTATTATAATCAATTTCAATTCCGTTAATAATTCTTTGATATTCATATATTAAATGTGCCGTATTAATATCATTATTTTTATTATAAATAAATTTCATTGCACAAATAAGTAATTTTATTGCAGATGAGCTGCTTATGTAAAGAGAATCGGGAGAAATGATTTGATATTTTTCAGCTTCCTTATTTTCTACCTGATACTTCATCAGGATATTTGAAATATCTTTTGCTTCAATATTTCGTCTGACTAATATTCCGATGTCACTCGGTTTATATTTTCCGCTTTTCAACAGATTATTAATAGTCTCCGGAAAATATTCATATATTTTTTCATTATATTCATCATTATTTGACTTTTCAAAGAATTTAATCTTTACATAACCTCCTGTCTTGTCTGATTTATCAGGAACATTTTGTTTTTGTCCTTTATATGCTTGTGTAATAATTTTGTTATAAGCTTCTGATATTAGTGTATTCTTAAGTGATTCATTTTTTACTGTAAGCAACACATTATTAAATTGATTTTGCAATATTTCAGGGATAATCTCAAATATTGTATTGTTAAACAATATTATATTCTCTTTACTTCTCCAATTGTAATCTAAATATTGTTCATCAATAAAATTATTTCCGATATCTTCTTTAACTCCCAACAAGAGCAGTTTCCAATCTCCGCTTCTCCATCTGTATATTGATTGTTTAATATCACCGACAATAAGATCATAAAAAGCTTGGCTTAATGAATTCTCTATCATAGGTTTAAAATTTGCCCATTGAAAACCGGAAGTATCTTGAAATTCATCAATCAAGATGTTCTTAAAACGATTACCAAACTTTTCGTATATGAACGGAGCATCATTATTACCTATTATCTGTCGGAGTAACAGGTTGGTATCACTAATTAAAAGTATATTATTATTACTTCTGTATTCGGGTAAAAAATTAGCAACATCATTTAAAATACCGAATGAATAAAAGTTGCTGATAACAGCTTCTGCGGAATAATAACCTTCACTTTCCTTTTCCATAGTATTAAAAAAATCTTCTACACATAGTGAAAGTTTATCATAAACAGACTTAACGGTTGATACAATATCAGGTTTGGCCGATTTTGCATACCAATTTCCTGTTCCTTCACGAGATTTAGTAAGTGTTGCAGTAATATCATCATATTTTTTATCCGGTATTTTTTTCAGAAAATGATTAGAAATAAATTTGAAATTATTACCGAGTGATGTACTGTCTATACCTGCTTTTTCAATAATTGATTTATAGCGTTCAGATATTTGCTTCATCTTACTTTCAAAACTCTTTTTTATTGAATACAAAGAGTTTAAAAAGTTTGAAATGAGTTTTTTTTCATCGTCTGCATCTTTCTTATCTAAAAATAGTGATTGAAACTTTTCTTTAAATATTTCTTGCGATAATGTATGTATCTCTGCTCTAAAATCCCAGTTTTTACCTTCATTAATCTTATATTCCGCAAATTTTATTAACCACTTTTGCAAGTCTTTATTATCTGAAATACTGTCATACAGCATTTCAGTGAGATCATTAATAACTTTATCATTATCCATTTCAATATCATAGCCGGAATTAAGATTCATTTCGTATGCAAAAGCCCTTACAACTTTTTGTACAAAACTGTCAATTGTGCTTACAAAGAACATTGAATAATTATGTAATAATTGATCTCTTACGGCTGTTGCTCTTTGAAGTATAAACGGTTCAGAATCAGTATTTAAATGATTTGCAATTGACTTAAAATGATTAGCTTTTTTTCCCTTATTTATAATGCTGTTAAGTTCTTTCAAAATGCGTTTCTTCATTTCTTCCGCAGCTTTATTGGTAAAGGTTACGGCAAGTATTTTGCTGAAATTATCAGGACTTTCAAAAGATAGTTTTAAATAGTTTTCTGTCAGTAAATATGTTTTTCCGGAGCCGGCAGATGCTTTATATATTTGTAATTTGCTCATATTTATGTTGTTACATTGCTGTATTGTTAAATTGTTGTATTGTTATATTGTTGCAAATCAATAATCTTAACTATTGTCGTATCAAATCTAATTTGTCGCACCCAAACCCGTCTGACCGCTTGGAGCGGTCGGACGGATTACTATACTTTACGTCAGAATACACTTGACTTAACACTAGTAAATGAAAATTCCGGCTTATGATATTTTTTCAGGAATTTCGTAAAAAACATATATTTTTGTCAATATATTTATTCCAAAAGTAATAAAAAAACAGATGTATCCTGATTTTTTAAAAGATATTGATATTTGGTCGCCTGAAATTATTGCTTTGCTTATCGGCAGCGGTTTTTTAATTGGAGTTGTAAATACTGTTGCAGGAAGCGGAACATCAATTGGTTATGCAGTGTTTATGAGTCTCGGTTTACCTCCGAGTTGGGCAAACGGTACTGTCAGAATTGGAGTTTTGCCACAGACCTTTGCTGCCGGCTTAAATTTTTATAAACATAAATTACTGAATCTTAAAAATGCCGTTTTAATTGCACTTCCTATTACTCTCGGTTCAATTCTCGGAGCGGAAATCGCTGTAAACATTGACCAAGAGGTATTTAAAAAAGTTATCGGTATTGCTATGATATTCTTCCTTATTGTTATTTTTTTAAAGCCTGAAAAATGGATAAACGGCAGTAAGACCGAATTAAATATTAAACCCAAATGGTGGCATTATTTATTGTATTTTTTAATCGGTACATACGGCGGATTTATTCATATTGGTGTAGGTATCTTTTTGTTGATTGCCTTGGTAATGGTTTCAGGATATGATTTAGTACATGCCAACAGCCTTAAAGTATTTGTTGTTTTCATTTATACACCATTTGCACTTGCCGTATTTATGATTAACGGGGAAATATATTATGCAATAGGACTGATTTCAGCTATTGGAAATACTTTGGGAGGTATTGTTGCTTCAAAATATGCAATCAAACACGGTGCAAAGCCTTTACGTTGGATATTAATGATTGTAATTATTGTTTTTACGGGCTATTTGTTTGGTGTGCATCGGGTTGTTTTGGGTTTGTTTCACAATTTGCTTTAAAATCATTAGAATCAAATCATCTGATTGCTGTTCTTATAAAATTGGTATTACTTTCTTAAAATCAGTTAATTTTCTAATGTAATGATACTTTCAAATTCAGTCTTCTTATTATTCATTTCTTCTTCAATATCATAATCATCTTGCAAACCAAGCCAAAATTTGGCTGAATTTCCGAAGAATTTTGCAATACGCAGTGCTGTATCGGCAGTTATTCGCC
>JAUVIG010000076.1 GCA_030592825.1 Chlorobiota bacterium
ATATTGATACTAATATCCTTCAATATTCCGGGGCAAATATACCGGCCTTTATAATAAGGAATAATGAAGATAAAACGATTGATGAACTTAAACCTGATTTACAACCGGTCGGAATTCATTATAATGAAAAACCTTTTTCACACAGTGAAATTACAATTAACGAAGGGGATATGTTATACCTGTTCTCCGACGGAATTTATGATCAATTCGGCGGAAATAAAAAAAGAAAGTTTCTTATCAGTAATTTAAAAATTTTATTAAAAAGTGTATCCGGAGAGTCTGTAAAGATTCAAAGACGTAAAGTATTGAATAAACATCTTAAATGGAAAGGTAATAACAAACAAGTTGATGATATATTAGTTTTAGGTCTGAAGTATTCAGGCTAATAAGTTAATGACAGAATGATAAAATAAGCAGGGCTTTACTGATTTTTAAAGAAAACTATATCCGAAAAATTCAGGAATTTATTGCGCATCTTGTTCATTATATTTGTTTCTTGAAAAGAAATAATAAATAGAGCTTACCTCAAAATCTTATCACTTCTCTTTGTTCATAATCGCTCAATCTATGTATAAGACAAGGTGTTGTAAGAAAATAACATAAAGTTCGAACTCCTTTTGCAGCATAAAAATAATATTCAGCTGAAACCTGAAATTTTCATTATAATAATTATGATCTAAAAAAAATAAATGGTAAATTCGTACAAACCACAAAATTCAAGGTTTTAAAAATAAACTTATGAATATTAACTTCTAAAATTTATAAAAATGAAAAAAATTATTTTACTTCTGTTTATTGCATTATTTGTAAATTCTGCATTGATTGCTCAGGATTGGATACAAACAACCTCCACTCCTGAAGGAGGCGGTATAACCGAGATAGTTGTCCGCCCCGACAATAATAATATTTTTGTTACAACTGCTTCTTTTAATTGGCCGAGTGGTGATGACGGTGGTATCAGGCGTTCATCGGATGATGGTGATACTTGGGAAAATCTTATGGATGTATATATCGGTCGGACGATAACTTTTGGTGCTGACGGAAATCTGTATGCAAGTGTATGGCCTTATCCTTCTGATGAAGGGCTTTACAGATCAACAGATAACGGAGATATATGGGATCCGTTAGTTACTGTTCCTGAAGGGAATAATATCTTTTCTGTAACAGTAGATACTTCTGCAACTGTAAATATTATTTATGCAGGAACCGGGCAAGGTGTTTATAGATCTTTAGACAATGGAACAAATTGGGCTTATGCAAGTACAGGTATCCCGGCTGAAACATGGATAAGAGATATTGAAGTTGATTCATCAGGAATTGTTGTTGCTGCAACTTCAAACGGTTTATTTACATCTGAAGATAATGGAGATACTTGGGTTGAAGCTACAGGGGCAGGTATTGAGGATGAAACAATTACGAAATTAGTTTTTGATTATCCGTTTGATAAAAAGGGTAATACAAGGTTACTTGCAGGCTCTGGTAACGGAAGCCTTTATGAATCTTTCGCTGATTCAAGATATTTAGGTGCTACATTGGCAGCTATTTTTGACGATGATGAACTTTCAGGAATAGCTATTTGGTACCTTAAAAGTGAAAACAAAAAAATGCATGGAGTATCAACTTTCCCTACCAATAATACCGGAGGAGGGTTTAGTAAATCCGTTGATGACGGTGAAACCTGGGAACAAAATAATAACGGACTACCCGGTTCGGATCCGGAAACATCAGCGCTTTCGGGCAGCTCAACAGATACTGAAATTAACTTGAAAATTGGCCTGTTCGAAAATATGAATGGTGGTGCTAAAGTGTTTAAGCTTTCCATACCGTGGGCATCTATCGGTATAAATGATTTTCCGATTGATAATTCTTCAGACTTATATTTACAACAGAATTATCCTAATCCTTTTTCTGATTTTACTGAAATAGACTATTATTTACCTGAAACGGGACGGACAAGCCTAAAAGTGTATTCTATTGACGGGAGACTAATCAAAACACTTGTTGATACACAGCAACCAAAAGGCAACCATCATATAACATGGGAGCCTGAAAGTTTGGATACTGGTATTTATTTTTATATTCTGAAATCCGGAAACACTCAAATAATGAAAAAAATGGTTGTTTTAGAATAAAAAAAACTATTCTAATAAACATGAAAAGTCGATTTTTAAATCAACTTTTCATGTTTTATTCAGCATAAAACAACAACATTTCTAAAACTGTTTTACAGCAAACCGGACAGAATTCATCAGTAATGTTCGATCGCATTTTACAATCGTAAGTTGGTCTGAAAATATTTTTTTCAACATAACCGGCACCTTCAAAAGCACCAATTTTATTATAGTTTTCAGGTGTAGCATCTGTTGGTATCGGTGTGCCGGCATCAACCATATTTTTCCATTTTGAGGCAAAATCAACTAAATTTGTAATGTTTGCTTGCCAAGGTTCAACAGTCATATCGTAAATGTCTTCAGCCTCCCCGTATCCGTAAGCATATTCATCAGCTAATGCAGCAAAAGCATGTCCAAACTCATGTGTAAAAACTTTTCCGGATAAGGCATTATCTGCAGAGCATAAACTATAATAATTATAAATTCCCCCACCTCCGTATTTTGATGTATTAACCAATATATAGATTTGATCATAAGGAACATATGCTGCTATGTCTTTTAAAGATTCTACATCCTGCGTAGTTAAATATCTATCGTATCCGAATGTA
This sequence comes from Chlorobiota bacterium, assembly GCA_030592825.1. Lineage (GTDB taxonomy): Bacteria > Bacteroidota > Bacteroidia > Bacteroidales > JAADGE01 > JAADGE01. The sequence continues at coordinate 2,720 of JAUVIG010000076.1, forward strand.
TGGAAGTGCGTATTTATGACAGTATTTTTCCAAATATTTTTTCCGGGAATATCTGTTCCGCTTTCTTCCGAAAGTGCATCAACAGCCCAAAAGTTTATTTTATCTTTATGAGTTTTAAAGGGTTCTACATTGAAAAAGTAAGCAATAAATCTTTCACAATCATCATGAAATTTTTTTATTTCTTTTTCGGTATAACCGTCAGGTATTATTACAATATCTAATTTTTTATGATGATTACCGGAATATTGTAATCGCTTTATTTCATATTTGTCTTGCTTGTCTTTTATTATTGAATAATTATTAGGATCAATAAAGATTTCAAACAGTGTAAAGAATTCTGTATTTTTTTTCCTCATTTGGATTTTGAGGGATACTGTATTTTTCGGATACGGTATAGTTACCGATTCATAAAAACTTCGAGATGTTTTTTTTGCTTCGTCAGTATCAAGCCATTCATAATAAAGTGTGGAATAACCTCTTGAATAAATTAATTCATTACTTGCCGAATCATTCACTAAAATTCTGAAATCACCAAAGTTGAATTTATCGATCAAATTAATTTTTGAACCGCCCCAAAAAGGTTCTTCTTTTAATTTATTATAGAAAACATAAGAGTTGTTATGATTGCCGCCAATAGTATAATCAAATCTTAATGTTTTATCTGTAAAGTATTTGTCAAATTCAATTTGAGCCTGTAAATTAAAAGAAAATAATACAACTGACAGTAATAGTAATTTTTTTTGGGGGAGTTTTAGAAAAAATAATGATTTTGTCAAAAATATGCTGAACGTTAAATTGTTGCATTGCTTCATTGTTCCATTGTAAAATATTGAATATCTAATTTATTTTTAGGAGTGCCCTTAAATAATACTAATTAATTCCAAATCAAATATTAAAGTAGAATAACCGGGAATATTGTCTGTGCCTTTTGTACCATAAGCTAAATTACTCGGAATGATTAAAGTTGCTTTTCCTCCTATTTTCATATATGTCAGCCCTTCATTCCAACCTTGTATTAATTGTCCTACTATAAATTCTGAAGGCTCTCCTCTGTCAAATGAAGAGTCAAATACTTCTCCGTTAATTAAACTTCCTTCGTAGTGAACTTTAACTTTATTACCTGTAGCAGCATAATCACCTGTTCCTTCAAGTGTTTCAATATAATAAAGCCCTGATGCTGTCGGTTCTGTTGTGATATTATGCTCTGTGATATATGCTTGCAACAATTCCATTTCTTTTTCAGATTTACTTTTGCAAGACGAAAAGAAAATTAGAGGGATTATTGCTGACAGGATTATTAGATTTTTCATTTTATTTATATAGTTTTATTTGTTTAGCACTTGTGTATTCATATAAGTTACAGTTAGAGTTTTTTGTTTTTTACAACTAGAAAAACTAATTAAAATTGTAATTATTTAAAAAAGTAAATAATCTCATTAAGTTGGTTGTGTTCATGATCTTTTAAATTTCTATTAATAAAATAAGGTGGGGAAATTGTATATAAATGAACTTATTTTATGTTTTTTATTTTTACAGGATTTTGTCTTGTATTAAACACATTTGCAATTTCAATTCTATTTTTATTAACATTAACCCAATAAATAATTTTATAATTTTTATAAACCAAATACCTGAAATTTTGAGTGCGATCAGCTAATAGTTCTTCCTTTTGTCCGATATTAGGATGCTTGTTGAGTACTATGGTTTTATCAATAATCCCGTTTATTAATTTTAAAGTAACAGAAATACCTGCTTTTGTTTTGTAGTAATCAAAAATATCATCCAATTTGTTTTCTGCGAATCTTGTCCAATATATTGTTAAATCCATTATTGAAATTTGGATTTTAAATCAGTTGCTTTAATAAGTCTGTCATTTTCAGAGTCATCAAGTGCTTGGTCAATTTCATTATTAAATTGATATAAGTCTTTTGGTTTAAGTTCTCTTTCAAATATCTCTGATTTCCATTTTTTTAACATTTTTTCTAATCCGCTGATTACATCTTCGTTTTGCAGTCGAAGGAACTCTTGGATAAATGATATTTTTCGTGTTTGGATATCCATAATTCAATTATTTTATTCAAAGATACAATTTTTTTAATAGAACTTGTTTAATCAATAACATCAAAATTAGTAAATTTTTGCAAAACTTTCGGAATTTTTATCCCTTTCTCACTGTAATTATTTTCTAATAATGCTGCAAGAATTCTGGGCAGTGCCAAAGCACTTCCGTTTAATGTATGTGCTAATTTGGTTTGTTTTTCACCATCTTCTTTAAATCTTAGTTTTAATCTGTTTGCCTGAAAACTTTCAAAGTTAGAAACAGAACTTACTTCTAACCATTTATCTTGTCCGGCTGAATAAACTTCAAAATCATAGGTTAGGGCAGAAGTAAATCCGAGATCACCACCGCAAAGCCTGACTATTCTGTACGGAAGTTCCAGTTTTTGAATCAGAGTTTCAACGTAATTTACCATATTATCTAATGTCTCATAAGATTTATCAGGATGTTGTATTTGAACAATTTCAACTTTATCAAACTGATGCAAACGATTTAAGCCTCTTACATCTTTTCCGTATGATCCGGCTTCTCTTCTGAAGCAAGAAGAATAAGCTGTTAATTTTATCGGGAAATCATTAGATTTGAGAATTACATCTCGGTATATATTAGTAAGAGGAACTTCGGCAGTTGGTATCATAAACAGTTTATCTTCCTTCATCTCATACATTTGCCCTTCTTTATCAGGAAGTTGTCCGGTACCGAAACCGGATGCTTCATTGACCATAAGCGGCGGCATTATTTCAGTATAACCTTCTTTATCAGCTTCTTCAAGAAAGAATGAAATTAATGCACGTTGTAATTTTGCACCTTTACCTTTATAAACAGGAAAGCCTGCTCCCGTGATTTTATTTCCTAATTCAAAATCAATAATATCAAATTTTTCAGCCAAATCCCAGTGTGCTTTCTTTTGTGATAAATTTGGAGTATCACCGCCGGTTCTTATAAGTTTATTATCTTCTTCGGATTTTCCGGCAGGAACTGATTTATTCGGAATATTCGGAATATCAGACAATATTTTTTGAAGTTTTTCCTTTGTTGAATTTAATTTTTCATTCAGTATTTTAGCTTCTTCCTTTAGTTTTACAGCTTCTTGTTTTGCTTCATTTGCTTCTTCTTGTTTTCCTTCTTTAAACAAAAGTCCAATGCTTTTTGCAATTTTATTTGATTTTGCCAGAGTTGTATCCAATTCATTTTGAACAGATTTTCTGTTTTCATCTTCTTCGATTGCTTTGTTAATTAAATCTTCAAAGTTTTTGTTCCTGACAGATAGTCTTTTTATAATTTCTTTCGGTTGTTCTTTTATTTGGGTTAAAGTAAGCATATACTGTTATTTTAAACAAAAAACCCGCTATTTCGTAAAAATACGAATTAACGGGAATTTATTAATTATTAATAGTTTTGTATTTATGCTTCAACAGGTAAAATAGAAACATAAGATTTATTATTTTTTTTCTTTTGAAATTTTATGGTTCCGTCAATCAATGCAAATAAAGTATGATCTTTACCCATTCCAACATTATCGCCCGGAAAATGTTTTGTTCCTCTTTGTCTGACAATAATATTTCCTGCTGTAGCTTTTTGTCCGCCGTATAATTTAACTCCCAGTCTTTTACTTTCTGAATCTCTGCCGTTTCGGGAACTACCCATTCCTTTCTTATGTGCCATGGTATTATATTTTAAGTGGTTCTACTATTTTTTTATAATGCTAAAATGAATGAATATTTCATTTAGCTGTACCTTTTTAATTATATTATTCTTTTCCGCCGCTAAGCTTTTCTTGCAAGTCTTTTAACTCATCCCATTTACCGTCAGAGGCTAATTCAGCTTGTTCCGACCATGTTGTTGTGTCAAATCTTTTGTAAGCATTACCGCCTGCTTCAACTAAAATTTCAGATAATTTTTCCGATTTTGTTTTTGATAATTTTTTAAATGAATCAATACCTGCATCTTTAAAGATACTTGCCAATTTTGGTCCGACTCCTTCAATTTTTGTTAAATTATCAGCTTTTGCATCAGATTTTTCAGTTGTAGGTTTTTTAGCATCAACTTTTTTAACTTCAGTTTTTTTAGCTGCAGGTTTTTTGGTTTCAACTTTTTTCTTTTCAGTTGCAGTTGTTTTTGTTACTTTTTTCTCTGTAGTTGTTTTAGTTTTGGTTTCCTTTTTCTCGCTTGTTTTTTTATGGTCTAATGAAATTTCATCTATTTGAATATGAGAAAAATATTGACGATGACCGTTAAGCTTTTGATAACCTTTTCTTCTTTTTTTCTTAAACACTTTAACCTTGTCTCCTTTCATGTGTGCTAATACTTTTGCAGTAATTTCAGCTCCAAGAACATTTGGTGTTCCAATATTTACTTTTTTACCGTCATCAGTCAGCAATATATTATTGAAAGAAACTTTATCTCCTTCTTTTGCTTCTAATCTGTGGACATACAATTTTTGGTCTTTTTCCACTTTAAATTGTTGCCCTGCTATTTCTACAATTGCAAACATTTTTAATTATTTTTAATTTGTTAATGAGGCGTCCGTATTAATAAGGAACTTACCAAGCCTCAGAAAATATTTTCAGGCGTGCAAAAATAGTTATTTTTTATTAATAACAAATGTTTTTATAAAAAATAATCTTGAATTTAATTGGATTGTCTTGTTTGATGATTCAATATAATATTAAAGTATGCAGTATCCCAAAAGTTTTTAAATTGATTAAAATCCGGTTCATCAAGAGAAAAAGAAAAAATATCGGTATTAAATTCATCTAAGAATATATTCCAAATTATTTCGGAACAAAACATAACTGTAGTATCATCAGGATTAAAACTGTAATCAAAAGGAATCTTCTTTTTTAAATAAATATTTGCTCTTTTTGTTATTCTTGAAAGCTCTTCAGATTTACATTTATTGTATCTTACGATTATAACTGAATTTATATGTCCTGCATCCACAAAATCATCAAAGTCTTGACGTTGAATTCCTTCTTCTGATAAGAAAGAACTTGATTCCGAATGAATAACACTCATATTATTATCTTCTTTAGAAATAATACCGCAATGGGAAATGGTGTATTTTTCATTAAATATGTTCACAATGTAATCAGATACTAAGCCATGACCGTATCTTAATATAATATCACCGTCCCGAATGATCATTTTTTCTTGATCGTTCAATTTATAAGTAACAGCTATTTCCTTTCGGAGTTCAATTTTATTATATATGGTTCTGAATAACCATGCAGAAAATATCAATCCTATTACTGATGAAAGGAATATTATCAGTGTTTTTTTCAAAAATATAGATATTAAAAAAATGAGCCGAAAAATTATCTCCGGCTCACTTAATCTTATGGTAATAATATTTATTACATTTCTTTTTTCATGTCAACTTTCCAATCTCCGTCAACTTTTAACAAATCAACTTGTTGGTCAGCTTTATCGGGAGTTGAATAGAAACAAGTTGCCTTATCACCGTCAATTTCAGTTTCGCCCCAAGTAATTTCGCCCATATCTTCAGCTTCTTCTCCTTCAGGAGCCATACTTGCCATGCTTTCAATCATACCTATCATCATAATAGTATTTTCTGTTCCCAGATCTTTTGCTTTGTCATAATCTTGATCTGTTAATGCTTCCATAAAATTTTTCGCAACATCTTGTGGGTTATCACTGCTTCCGTCACAAGAAACCATGAAGAATGAAAATAATAAAACAAACCCGATACTCATTAATTTTTTCATAATTAGAATTTTTTAAAATTTATAAAAATTGAATCAGACAGCAAAAATAGAAACTTTTATTAAAAATAAACAATTATTTTTTTGTTTTTGGTTTATAGCCGAGTTTTTTTGCTTCTTTTATCATTAATGAATAAGCTGCATCAAACTCGTTTGGGATTTCTCCTTCTAATATTGCTTCTCTTATTGTGTCTTTAATAATCCCGATATCTTTTGAAGGACCGATATTAAATGTTTTCATAATAATTTCACCTGTAATGGGCGGTTGCCAGTTTCTTAATTTGTCTTTTTCTTCAACTTCTTTTAGTTTTTGTTTTACTTTTTTAAGATTATTAAGAAAGAGTTTCACTTTTTTTTCGTTTTTTGAAGTAATATCTGCATCAGCTAATATCATAAGATCATCAATGTCATCACCGGTTTCGTATAAAAGTCGTCGAACGGCAGAATCGGTAACTTCTTTTTTTACTAATGCAATCGGTCTCATATGAAGGAGAACTATTTTCTGAACATATCTCATTTTTTCGTTTAAAGGCATTCGCATTTTTTTGAAAATATCGGGTATCATTTTTTTTCCGACTAACTCGTGAGAATGAAATGTCCAAGCTGTTTCAGTAAATCTTTTAGTTTGAGGTTTGGCAATATCATGAAGCAAAGCTGCCCACCTTAACCAAAGGTCATTTGAATTTCCGGCAATATTATCTAATACTTGTAATGAATGCAGAAAATTATCTTTATGGCTTAATCCGTTAATTGTTTCAACTCCTTTTAGTGCATCAAATTCAGGAAAAATAATTTTCAATAATCCTGTTTTATCCAATAGTTTAAATCCTTTCGAAGGTCTTTTTGAAAGAATTATCTTATTAAGTTCATCCGTTATTCTTTCTTTAGAAATAATTTCAATTCTGTCTTTGTTTTCTTTAATTGCTTGAAGTGTTTTCGGGAATATCTCAAAATTCAATTGACAAGCAAAGCGAATTGCACGCATCATTCTTAATGGATCATCGGAAAAAGTGATGCTTGGGTCTAAGGGTGTTCTGATTATTTTGTTTTTAATATCATCAATACCGTTGAAAGGGTCGAGTAACTCACCGTAATTATCGGGACACAGGCTAATTGCCAACGCATTGATTGTTAGGTCTCTGCGATTTTGATCATCTTGCAAAGTTCCTGTTTCTACTGAAGGTTTTCGAGAATCGGGTGAGTATGATTCTTTTCTTGCTCCTACAAATTCAAAATCAATTCCGTGATACTTAAACATAGCAGTTCCAAACCGTTTAAATACATGAACTTTTGGAGGTTTTGTGAGTTTTTTTGAAACTTTTTCGGCTAAATTAATGCCGCTGCCGACTACCACAAAATCAATATCTTTCGATTCTCTGTGCATAAGAAGATCACGAACAAAACCACCAATAACAAAGACCTGTAAGTTATCTTCTTTTGCAGTTTCTTTAATGATGTTGAATATCGGATGTTTAAGATGATCTTTCATAATACTTGCAAAGAAATAAAAAAAAGCAATTTCATTAAAATTATTAGCACTGATAATTTATATATTTAATTGAATGTTGTTAAACATGAAAATTATTTTTGTTATTTCAAAAAAAAAAAAAACAGTTTTACAGTATTAAATTATTATAAATCATTAAAATATAAAATTATGAGAAGTTCAAAAATTATTTTAATTTTATTGCTTGGAATATTTGTAGTATTTCAGAGTTGTGAGAAGAAAGCATTGATTGATGTTGATGACAAAGAAATTATTAATGATGATGATATTGCGGTTAAGAACGGGATGCTTGTATTTGAAAATATTGAAGAAATAAATGGATTATTTTCACAAATGAGTGAGGAAGATTTTAAAGACCGGCAAACAACTGTGGGGTTTGTTTCACTAAAAGGTATTTTAGAACAAGCACTTAAAGAAGAAGAAAGTTACTATGAGCAGTTTGACCCGACAACAATGACAAAAGAAGAAATTGCAAAAGTTGTAAAAGAAAAGGAAATGCTCGGATATACGGAATTTACCAAAAAGTATATTGATTTAGGAATAATCCGACCCTATACTAATGATGACATTTCATCTCTTGAATTAACTGTGGTAAGTTGGGTAAATATAAGGTTTTTGAATATTGACGGTATGGTGATGATTGATAATGTTATTTATCAATTTACTGCAACACAATGTAAAAAGTTAACTGATGGCGATTTTAGTAAAATTGCTTTTTTAAAACAAACAACTAAAGACAATACAAGTCAAAGTATATTAGTCGGTAATCTGTTCAATAATTTAAAAGATTATCACCAAAGGATTGATTATGATTATAAACAAAATGGAAATAATTGGGGCAGTGAGAAGATTGAAGCGGAAGTATGGATCAGGAGATGGGATTTTTCTTCACATAAACAATATTTGTACTATTTACGATACAGGAATTACAGAAAAAATATTTGGGGAAATTGGAAAGAGGACAACGATGCCGATACCGATATAACAGGAAGTGTAAAAGTAAAATATAATGTTAAACCTTATCCAATTTATTCAATTAATTATTCGCATGATAATCTTTGGGCAGATAATCCGCATGTATACAATTTATACAATGTCCCGTTAAGCTATACCGTAACTTTTTTAGATGGTGTTTTTTATTTCAAAAGAGATCAAGTAAACGGCTTATATTTGTATCCACCCGATAAAACATTATAATTTTATTCTGGGGAGAATTTTTCTCCTCAGTATATTTCACAGTTTAATAAAAAAGCATGAAGATTTTTCAGTATATAATACTAATAGGTATGTTTGGAATTATATCCTGTTTCACAAAAGTTGATTTGGAAATTCCTGATACAGAGCCGCAAATAGTTGTAAACAGTTTAATAACAAAGGACAGTTTAATAGAGCTTAATATCTCTAAAGCAGCACCTATGCTGAGTAATGAATTCAAGACAGTAAATGATGCTAAAGCAGAATTATGGATTGAAGGCAACTTTATTGAAAACTTGCAACAAACGGAGGAAGGCATATATCAATCGTCTGTAACAGCAGAAGTTGGTAGAAATTATAAGATTTATATTGAAGTACCCGGTTTTGACAGAATATATTCATCGGCAAGTATTCCTGTAACTGTAAATGTAACTGAAGGATATTTTAAAAAGGATTCCTATTATGACCAGCAACAAATGAGCTATGTATCAGAGGCGGAGATTTCGTTTTATGATCCGCCCGGTATTAAAAATTATTATCAAGTAAGTTTTTATTCATACAGTTATGGCGGATCCGCTTGGGATCCGGGAACAGGTACTTTTGTTGTAACTGATTCAACACGTAGTTTCGGACGTACTGGTTATTTAAACAGTAAAGACCCTGTAATAATTAATGAAGGAGATTTACAATATTACAATGACCCAAGTAGTATCAAAAGCTTGGTTTTTTCAGATGAGCTATTAAGTGAAAACAGTTCCGTAAAGTTTTTGGTAAAATTAACAGGAGGAGATTTATCAATACATGTTGCAGTATTAAGAAGTATAAGTTATGATTATTATAAATTTAAAAAATCATGGATTCGGCAATCATTTAATCAGGGCATGGGAAGTATTAATGTAGCAAATATGTTTTTGGTAAGTAATCCTAACGATTTGTATTCAAACATAGTAAACGGATTGGGTATTTTTGCAGGCTATTCGGAAATACATTTTGATCTTGAAGAAA
>JAUVIG010000448.1 GCA_030592825.1 Chlorobiota bacterium
AAAAAGAAATTAACAATTTTATTAAATATATTAATTTGCGAAACAGAGAAGTATCGGATTTATATATTTATTCTGAAAAAAACAGTTTAGCAATTATAAAAATCGTATGGTTTAACCTTAGCTTACTATCTGTATTACTAAATTTAATTCCTTTTTTGATTAGTCCTGTAATAATACTGCTCATTCTGGGAATTCCAAATCCTTCGAGTGCCGGCTATTCTTACAAAAGACCAACAGAAAAATTTAAAACACCTGACTATTCAGAAATTCTTAAAGCTGAGCTCATTGCAAATTTTTTCTTTGACAGATACAAAGTCAGTGAAAGTAAAATTTCTTCATATGTTTTGCATTACACAAAAAGAATAACAAGAGAGGAAGCAAATGTTATAATAAAAGAAAAGAAATCTTTAAATAAAATCTGCTCTCTTATTAATGAATCAAGTTTTACGAAAAATGCTTTTTTGACGACCCTTTTCGACATCGCAGCAGCAGACAAAGTATTTTCCGATAAAGAAGACTTATACATCAACCAAGTTGCAGAATACTTAAAAGTAGAAAAATCAGAAGTTAAAAAAATCAGAGATCAATATTTAAGAAGAGGAGTAACAGAAAAGAAAACCCGACAAAAAACGTATAATTACAAGAGTTCTTCTTCTTCAATGGTCTCATACTACTCTTCAAAAGCATATAAAATATTAGGCATTGAGAAGACTGCAAGTGCCGATGAAATTAAAAAAGCCTATCGTGCTTTAGCTATGAAATATCATCCGGATAAATATGCCACCAAAGGGGAAGATGCTATGGAACAAGCTGAAGATAAATTTCAAATTATTACTGATGCTTATGAGATAATAAAACGGTTAAGGGATATTAACTGATTAGTAACTCGGCAGGTTTTAAGAGCTTGCCAAATCTGTTTAAGCCTGCCTTATTTTGTAAAAGAAGTCAGTTATCAATTCAGCACATTCTTGTTTTAATACACCTCCGATAACCTTTGTTTGAGGGTGAATAATTTGTTTGTGAAAATTGCTGTAACCCCTTTTATCATCATTTGTTCCGTAAACAATTTTTTTGATTTGTGACCAGTAACTTGCTCCTGCACACATTACACAAGGCTCAACTGTAACATAAAGAGTACAATCTTTTAAATATTTTGCACCAAGCATGTTAGAGGCTGCCGTAATTGCCTGCATTTCAGCATGCGCTGTAGCATCATTTAAAGTTTCGCTTAAATTATGTGCTCTTGAAATAATTTGATCTTTATAAACAATTACTGCACCGACAGGAACCTCATTCTTTTCAAATGCAATTTTTGCTTGCATCAGTGCTTGCTTCATAAAGTATTCATCTGTAAAAAAATCGGACATATTAATTATTATTTGTATGGTATTAGAAGCAAAATAATCAGAATATATATAAACTACTTCCTGAATTTTCTTACAAAACCTTCAACTTCAGGAACACCTCCTTGGTAAACGAGATAACCGTTATAAGGTTCACGTTCTGTGATCTCATCATTAACGGGAGTAAGCATGATCTTTTTAACCTCCTCAATATCTTCGGTTTGTCCGAGTGCCCAACCGAGTTTTACCCATGCAACTTCAGGCAACATATTACCGAGAGGCACAACACCCATAGCCATCATATCTCTGCCTGTATCATATACAAACATATGAGAATAGCCCCAAATGGTTTGCAAGGTCATAAACAAAGCAACGCCTTTTTCAGTTGCACGCTCCAAAGCCGGATATAACTCTTTGTTAACATGGCCGAGACCGGTTCCGATAATGATAATGCCTTTATATCCGTCATCAACTAAAGAATCAATGATCTCCGGTTTCATACGAGGATAATAATAGAACATAGTAACCTTATCGCTGAAATACGGCATAATCTTTACCTTATTATCTTTACGTCTTTGATTATAATCTTTCTTTATGTGCATTATTCCGTTTCCTGTAACTGTTGCAACAGGTGTATCTCCGATTGTTCTGAAAGTAGAACGATAAGAACTGTGCATTTTACGAACTCTGGTTCCGCGATGCAAAAAACCGTATTCATCGGAAGTCGGCCCGAACATACAAACCAAAGTTTCGGCAATATCTCCGTGCCCTGCCGCATAAGATGCATGAATAAGATTTAAAGCTGCATCTGAAGAAGGCCTGTCTGATGATCTTTGCGACCCGACAAGTATAACAGGTACAGGTGAATCCTGCACCATAAACGAAAGGGCTGCTGCCGTATGATGCAAAGTGTCTGTTCCGTGTCCTATCATAATACCGTCAATACCGTTTTCAATTTCTTTCCCTATTGCCTTAGCAAGTATCTTATATTCAACAGGTCCCATATTTTCACTGAATACAGCAAATAATTTTTCGGTATCAATATTACAAATATCGGCGAGTTCAGGTACTGCTCCGTACAGCTCACCCGGTGAAAATGCGGGTATAACGGCTCCTGTTCGATAATCCAATCTTGAGGCAATAGTTCCACCTGTTCCAAAGAGTTTTACATTCGGTTTATCATCAGAATACGGAAATTCTTTTTCGGGTATCTTATAATTTGCTTTTTGATAACCGGTTTCTTTCATTACATTAATAGTAGAAATATCTATACCGATATTATAACCGGTTTCAATTTTTAAAACAATATGTTGATCATCATCATTTTCGGCACGCGGTAATACGGTTCCCGTAAAGGTTCCTCTGCTTGTATCTATCTCTGTTTGTCCCCATACTCTTACGTTATACTTCTTTAATATCTCTAATGAATCTCCTTTATATCCTTGAAAAAAATCTTCTGCCATGGTTATTATACTTAAAATGGTTATTATTTATTACAATCCTGAAAAATATGAACATGTTGTCTGTTAATATCCGGGTTACGAGTTGCAAGTTATAAGTTACAAGTTGTGCAACCGGTAAATCCCAATATTAGTCGGCTGTTTTGCTAAGCCTATCTTATTTTTAATTTAATCTCCTTTCTTAAAGAAGACAATACGATATTCCCTCTTGCTTGTTTATGAACCTGTCCCATTAACCAGTTTATATCAGCATCTTCATCATCTGAAGTTCTGATATCTTTGAATTTTTCATTAAGAAAATCAATAGGAGCCATAATTTCTTCCATATCACGTTTTTTATAATTAATCCCGGTCAAAACAGAACTGAATTGTATTTCGGGATGATCATAAATGTCTGAAATCATATATTTGGCAATGCCGGGTTCCAAATCATTTTCTTTTAAATATCTGAATAAGCCGTATATCTTATCGTAAGAAAATTTTTTATGATGTGGTTTTTTACCTTCAATATTTTTAAAAGTTTGCCCAATAAAACATCCGATAAACTTTTGATTAAAACCAAAATTTTTATTAATCCTTTCTATCAAAGGAATCATATTTTTACTGAGCAAATATGTATGTGTATCTTCAGGAATGCCCCATTTTTTCATTTGTTTAAAACGGTCTGCAACATCAACAGGCAGATTCTTTCGTAAACTTTCAATATAACCGGTAGAAAGAGGTATGGGTGCCGAATCAGTATCGGGATACATTCTGT
>JAUVIG010000300.1 GCA_030592825.1 Chlorobiota bacterium
CCTTGTTCACTTTTCATCAATTCCTCTTTTATTTTCATCAATACATTTTCTATATCATTTTCAATTTCTTTATTTGTAAATCTTAACAGTGTAATTTCAAGTCTTTCTATTTCATAAGTTTTAGCATCATCTTTTTCTTTTACTTCAAGCAAATTATGAATTGAACCGTCAAGTTCAATAACAAGTTTTGCTTTATGACAATAAAAATCAGCAATAAATTGATAAATAGGATGTTGTCTCCTGAATTTATAACCGAGTAATTGTTTTTTATTTAATTTTTCCCATAGTAATTTTTCTGCTCTTGTCTCTTTATTCCTTAAAACCCTTGCATTTTCCTGTATATTTTGGTTTGCACTGTAATACATCGGAAATTTAGATGCTGTAAGTTTTTTGTTTTTCATTGGTTTTTGTTTTAGCCCCCTTTCAGGGGGTTGGGGGTCATTTGTCTGTTTCTCACAGCACCCTCTCACAAAAAAGGGGTCAAACACTAAACGACTCCGAAATAATAATTTCCGGTGTTAAATTTTTCTGCTTTTTTATATTTATATCTTGTTTACTTTGCTGTTCGTTTTTTAACGGATATTTGCTTACAATTTTTATAAGGTTTTCAAAAATTGTTAAGCGTTTCATACTTTCCTTTGGTATTTGCTTTCTTAACTTATTGATGTCTCTTTGTAGTTTCTGAAACGTTCCGTGTTTTATTGCAATAATTGCAGTTTTCAAAAGTTCCTTTTCATCTTTATCGGCAAATTCGCTTCTTGCATTATCATTTAAAAAAGCAATGGCATTTGCTTCATTCGGCCCGAGTTTTACTGTTCTTTTATCTCCGAGAGCGGTTAATGAAATTTCATCATTAAATGTTTTTAATGCAATATTTATTTGCGAATGATGATTTTCATGTAGTTTGAATGATTGTTCCGAAGAAATTGCATGAAATATTTTAGCTGTTTCAACAAAAGAGAGTTCATCAATTGAATTATCCGAATTTACATAAAAAAAACTGTCTCTTCTGTTATTTTTCAGATAACAAACCGTTGCTCCTTTTCTAATTTTATCCTTTCTGCCTGTTCTTGCACGTAAAGGCATGTTTTGAATTTTCTTGAAATATTCAGGATTTTGTTCTTTAAATTTTCTAATTAATGATAAATATTCAAGCCGTTCGTCAGTATCTTCTTCCGGTAATCTCTCAAAAAGTTCGTAACTTTCAAATTCTTCGTCTTGTGAATATATCTGACTGTCTTCACCAAGTGCCGAATGAAAACTTTGCAATTTTATAAATGCTTTTTTATTAAGTTCAATTTCATTGTCGGTTTGAATTGTTGGGAAGAAGTTATAAATGTATATTTTATCAGCATCTGTTCCGATACGATTAACCCTGCCTATACGTTGCATTAATTTAGCAGCATTCCAAGGAATATCATAATTAACAACTACATTTGAGCTGTGCAGGTTTATACCCTCTGCCAGTACTTCTGTGGTAAGAATTATATCAAAATCATTACGTTTTTTATTTAAAGGTATATTTGCATCAAAGTTTCTTTGAATTAAATCAAAAAGGTCTTTTCTGTTAGAGCTGTCAACAGCCAGTATGGTATGCTTTGTTTTTTGTTTAAGTTCTTTTTCCAAATAGTGTGTTGTTTCTTTTGATTCGGAAAATACAACAAGTTTTTGATTCTTATTAATATCTTTGGCAAAGAGTTCATTCTTTAATCTGAATAAAAATTCATCTAATTTTGGGTCTTGTTCAATTTTACTCCATTTTTCATTGAGTTCTTTAAGGAATTTTTGGTCATCTTTTAAAACAGGCAAATAATAATCAAAGAAATCCTCCGGTTTAAATTGTTGAATTTCTTCCGGATTTTCTTCAAGAAGTTTAATGAGTTCATCTTCACTTTCATTCAAAATAAATTCATTTATATTCATTTTGGGAGCAATGTAAATACGTCCGTTTTCAAACATTTTTACCATTGCTGTGTTGGCATCAAGAAATCTGCCGAGCGATTTTTTGAATGCATAAAAACTGCTGTCAAGACGCTTTACAAGCAAAGTTTTCATAATTCCGGCTAACTGTTCCGAAATTAAAACAGCTTTCGGGTATTGTTTTCTGAAATCATCTTTCAAAAATTTAATTGCTTGATAACGATAATATTTTATTCCGGTATCTGTAACTTTTAAAAGCTTTAAAGTTTCGTCATATAAATCATCCAACTCATTATCTAATTGATAAAGTATTTTACGAGGTTTCTCAATTTCAGGAAATTTAATACCTTGTTTTTTTATGTCTTTAATATATTCTTCGGTGTTAAGCAAATCGGTTCTTGTTCGTCTTACAATTAACGGTTCTAATATCTTTGTTCTTATTCTTTCATAAATACCTTTAACTTCTCTTGCTATCTCTTTCCTGTCTTTTTTATATTTCAATGAATTGTATTTATCAATCAGCGGCCTGAAAAAATTTTGTAAGTTTATAACAGGAAGTGTTGAATTTCTGGCATCTTGAAATAAATATAATTGATTGCGAATATCTTCCGGATGATTATTAAGCGGTGTGGCAGAAATTAGGATAACTTTTTTTTGAAAAGTTCCGTCATAACCTTCTCTCCTTCGTGGTGTCTTACAAAGTTTTTGTAATTGAGTAAACATTTCGGAAGTATCACTTCTGAATTTATGTGCTTCATCAACAATAATTAAGTCATAATCTTCAGGATGTTTAACTTTATGTAAACTGCCGTTAGTAATATAATTTACATTAGGAACTTGAAAATCAGGAATTGTTTGTTCCCAATTTTGAAATAGTGCCGGAGGATGTACAATTAAAATTTTTGTTCTTATACCGTTTGTAAATAAAAACTTTTTGGCAATCATTGCTGCAATAATCGTTTTGCCTAACCCGACAACATCTGCCAATATAAAACCGCTGTGTTCAGAGAGTTTATTAAAACCGTCATTTACCGCATCAATCTGGTATTTTAATTTTGAATATCCGGCAGGTAAATCAGTAACTGAATCAGGGTCGTATTCAATACTTTTATCAAAATATTCAATTAAGAATTTAATATATATTTCAAATGGTGTAAAAGCATCATTGAGATACGTATCCTTTTTAATGTTTTCAATTAATTCTTTTTCAATCGGTTCTCCTTCTTTCCAAAGGTTATTAAATGTCTCTGTTGCAAATATTACATCATCATAATCTCGTAATTCAACATTAAATTCAAAATTGGTTTCTAATCCGGCTTTTGTCAAATTACTGGAACCTGTAATTACCGATGCTTGTGTATGTTCATTTAATTCCTTTGGTCGGAAGATATATATTTTAGCATGTATGTTTTTTGCAGGGTGTGCTTTTATTTTTAGTCTTCCTGTACTGACATCTTTGATAAATTGAAGAATTCCGTCTTCTACATCTTTTTTATAATCAGCTTTTTGAATGTCTTTTTGTAATTCTTTTAAATATTCTTGCTTCGTTTCGTCAGTATTAAAATTAAATTCAATTCCTTTTTGAGCTGCATTACTAATCAGCCTGTCAACACCGATTCCAACTAAAATTCTAATTTCAGAAACATCATCTAAATATTTTCTTATTCTGAAATAGCCTGATGAATAAAAATATCCGACAAGGACATCAAAATAGCTGACATCAGTATATTCAAAAATTCCTTTGAATTTCTGTAATAAAGTATTTTCTTGATTGTTTGTAAAGAATTTTGTTGACATAAGAGTAAGGAATGTAAATTTTCGGTTAAATTAATAATTTGTAAGCAAGTCTAAAAGAAACAGGATGAAAAAATATTGAAATTGTTTGTAAAATTATGAATTATTTAAAAAAACAAGATGAATTTCAAAATAGATTAATGAAAATAGGAACTGCCCTGACTTTGTTACAAGCTAATCCCGTATCACCCCTGATTTTGTTACTGTTTTAATCTTCATTTCTTAACTCCAAAGCTTTATACCAATAGAAAAATGCTTCAGTTATCCCTTTTTTAAGTTTATTTAGTTTGTTGTATTTCTCATTTATTTGCAAATACTGAATAAATTCTTTTAGTTCTTTTCTTCTTTTTCTGCGGTCAGAATAACGAAAAAGTTTTGTTTTATTTATTGTATATTTCTCGAAAGCTGTTCTGAAAATCATTTCTAATTCAGAACCTTGTTGAGCTGCGAATAAATTAATATCGCAAAACACATCTACAAGAATTTTTTCAATAGTAATCGTAGATATATTTTCTTGCTTCAGAATTGGTGCTTCAGAAATCAAATCTTTTATAACAATTGCATTATCAGCAAATGAAACATAGTTATTTATTTCAGTTTTATCGGGGTTTAAATAAACTTCTTTGTTTTCCTGTTTCAGGAAATGAAAAACATATTCAGAACTATCTTTTTCTGTCTCAACTATTATATAGAATCGAAACGGTTGATGCAACATAAATTCATTAAATTGTTTTGTATTCCAAATGCAAAAATTTAAAAAAGGAAATTTTTTGTTTAATTTTGTATAGAGTGTAATAAGTTTTTTTTCGATAATCGGTTTATAATTAATTTCCTGCCCAAGTTGATATATACCATTCCCAACTCGTTTTATTATACCTTTCTTAATTAAAACTGAGATACGTCTCAAAACCGTATCTTTTTTTATATCCGAATCTGTGTTTTGAAAAAAAAGGAATACATCCTTTGTTGAAAATTCTGTTTTATTTTCAAATCGTTTAATAAGTTTCTCTATTTGATATATATCTTTCAAGAATTTAATCTATAATAGTTTCAGGATGCAAATATAATCATTATCGGCACAATTACAAGAAAAGTGCCGAAAATGATTAGCTTTAAACTGCCCTTACTTTGTTACAGTATTTCGCCAAAACACCCCTGACTTTGTTACAAAGTCATTTAAAAATAAATAGTAATCCAAAGCAAATCACTGCAAAAGGACACAGAAAAACAAAAATAAGGAAGATTAGCAATTCTAATTCACTTTTATTTATGAAAAGAAATTAAATGTTTCACCCAAAGGTATTTTTGTAAGTCGCCAAAAACAAAAAGCCCCGCAAATCTCCCGATTCACAAGGCTTTCATTCTGTCGGGGTGAGAAGACTTGAACTTCCGACCCCACGCCCCCCAGACGCGTAC
>JAUVIG010000236.1 GCA_030592825.1 Chlorobiota bacterium
GAATATTATTACGTTAAATCATCTTACTTTGATCCTGCCGACAGTAAAATGATTGAGAAAATTGCAAAGATTAAAAAAAGATCAGATATTATTGTTTCAATAAATAATTATGAAATTGATACAGTTTTAATCAATGCTCTTTTAGAAAATAATTCCTCAAAAACATTAAGTATTGTAAATTTCGGGAAGTCTGAAAACTTGCAATTTCTCGACAGTTTTAAAACAATTATTCAAGTTTACGGTAACAGTAAATTTGAGCAGAAATTTGCTGCGGATGCTCTGTTTGGCGGAATTGCAATTAAAGGAAAATTACCTGTTTATGTAAACAACTCTTTACAATATGGTTTGTCTGTTAAAATTGACAAAGTGCGTGTATCAAAAAGCCTTCCCGAAGAAGTTGGTTTAAATTCAAATATTCTTTTGCAAATTGATTCAATTGCAAAAGACGGTATTCGCAGAGGTGCTTTTCCCGGATGTCAAATAGTAATTTTTAAAAGCGGAAATGTTGTATTAGATAAAACATACGGGTTTCATACATACAGTAAACAAAGACGAGTAAGAAAATCTGATCTTTATGATTTGGCATCAATTACAAAGATTGCTGCTACCACTCTGGCAGCCATGCGAATGTATGATAAAGGGAGAATAAGATTAGATGATAAACTCGGTAAATTTTTTAGAGATACCGGAATTGATTATTCGAATATAAAACCTGATACCATTATCAATATTGACACACTTCTGATAGCTGATATTAAAGATTTTAAGAAATTGTTGAGGTATCAAGATACTTTACATATTAACGATTCAATGTTGATTGCTTATGACTCACTGATAGTTACAACAACACCAAAAAATAATATTTTTAAGGTAAGAATTAAGGATATTCTTCTTCATAAATCAGGTATTACGCCTACTTTACCAATTTTACCGTATTTATTATATAAGAAAAATTATTATGATTCATTGGAAGTAATTAAGCAAAGATTTTATGAAAATTTAAAAGCTGATACTCTAAACTATAATCCTAATATTCAGTATGATGTAAGGGGAGGATTAGATGAGATTTATAATGAGTTTTTTTCAAGAAGGTACATTAAAGACAGTGCTCAAACAAAGATTGCCGATAATTTTTATTTTCAAAACAAATATTTTGACACTCTTTGGAATGATACAAAGCGATTAAGAGTTTATTCAAGAAAAATATATCAATACAGTGATATAAATATGATCTTATTGCAACAAGCAATCGACAGTCTGAACAGAAGCAGTATAGACAAATATTTATCTTATAATATTTATAAACCAATGGGTCTGACTACCATGTGTTATAAACCCACAAAATATTTTTCAAGAAATCGTATTACACCTACTGAAAACGAAAAATATTGGAGACAACAGACTTTAAGAGGTAATGTACATGATCCTTCTGCAGCAATGCTTGGAGGAGTTTCCGGAAATGCCGGTTTATTCTCTGATGCTTATGATTTAGCTGTCTTAGGTCAAATGTGGTTGAATAGTGGTAAATACGGCGGAATAAGATATATTTCAGAGAGTACGATTAATAAATTTACCGGATATCAAGAAGACAGCCACAGAGGATTAGGCTTTGATAAACCCGGAAGAAAGAGTATTATTGGAAATGGTGCACCTCCCGAATCATTCGGACATACAGGTTTCACCGGTACATGCATTTGGGTTGATCCGGTAAACGAGCTTGTTTATGTTTTTTTATCGAACAGAGTACATCCCAATCAAAAGAATTGGAGAATTAATACATATAAGATAAGACAAAAAGTTCATACTGTTGTTTACGATGCAATGCAATGCAATAATAATACTTACTAAAACCTCCGGTAGTCCGAAGGGCACCGAAACGTTAAAAATCAATGAATTTTGCAAATTGAATTTATCTCTATTAGTATCAGGGATTTTAACCAAAATAATCCGGTGCTGAAAATTCATAAATCCTTATTTTTATACAAGCTCCAAAAGTATGTCATTAATAATAGGGCACTCCTAAAAACTCAAATATTATGGCTTTTTGAAATTTTAAAACTGGAGTTTACTGTTGTAAATGAGGATTTTAAAATTTCAAAGTAACGCAAAGATTGGGGTTTTTAGGAGTGCCTAATATTCATTTCTGAAGGTATTAATATCAGATAAATTTCTTCAATTTGGCTACATACTGCCTTTTTTTTCATATGAACAATACCTATATTACGTAATTAACTTTTCAATTGCCGGTACTTCTTGTTTGTACTGTTTATTATTATTTGTAGAAAATTCAGCAGATATTTGGAGAACTAATTTTAAAAAAGTAATAATTATAATTCTAAACTAATAATTTATGAAAACTCAACATTGTATTGAACGAATAAATATAATTACGAAAAGCATTTTTTTTATAATATTAATGCTTTTATCTTTCAGTAGTTTTGCCGGTGAACCTACTGACGGAGGAACGGAAAGTATCAAAATTACCGGGACCGTTTATGACAAAGATGATAAAGCGTCTTTGCCTTATGCAACAATTGTATTATATAATAAATCCGATTCAACTTTTGTTCAAGGAACAGTTGCGGATTATGAAGGTAATTTTACTTTGAATAAAATTACCGGAGGAAAATATTATATTGAAATAAATTTCTTAGGATACGATAAAAAGATCATTCGTGATATTAATATTAAAAAAGGAACAAAAAATATTAAGCTCGGAACAATATTAATTAAAAAAGCAGCTGAGAATATTGAAGAAGTAGAAATTCTCGGAGAAAAAGATGCTGTTGAATACAAATTGGATAAAAAAGTTATTAATGTTGGAAAGAAGGCTGTAGCAGCCGGTGGAACAGTAGTTGATGCATTGGAAAATACACCTTCAATTCAAGTCGATGTTGAAGGAAATGTATTACTTAGAGGCAGTTCAAATTTTACTGTATTAATTGACGGAAAACCAACAGCTCTTACCGGTAATGATGCACTAAAAGGAATGCCTGCTTCAACAGTTGAAACTATTGAGATTATCACTAATCCATCAGTGAAATATGATCCCGACGGTACAGCCGGGATTATTAATATCATTATGAAAAAAGGTTACCAAACAGGTGTAAACGGAATTGTAAATGCTTCAATTGGTACAAGGCTTAAACATTCCGGGGATTTCACATTAAATTACAGAACTGATAAAGTTAATTATTTCATTAGCAGTAATTATTCTGATCGTCCGAGTTATCCGACAGTTAATATTTATAACGAAACAAATTCAAATGATACAATTCGTATAGTAAACCAAGATGCTGACAGATTGCAAAGAAATAACTCATATAATATAAAAGGTGGTGCCGATTTTTATTTGAATGATATGAACACATTGACTTTTACAGGGGAATACGGATTTTGGGGATTTGATTTAGGAATGGATGCGAAAGTGCATGAATATACAGTTCCTAATACTTCAGATATTTTCAAAAACACTGTAACAGATTTGACTATTGGCGGAAGTTATATTAACGGAAGTGTAATTTTTGATCATGATTTTGCAAAAGATCACGATTTGGTTACAACTTTTACTTATTCAACATGGGACGGAACAACTTCAACTGATGTAAATGAACAAAATACTGATGATACTTGGACTGATATAGTTGACGGTTATCGTTATAAATCAACACGTAATGATTTAAACCAAGATTTAAGATTTAAAACTGATTATACACAAACTTTAGGTGAAAAAAGTAAGATCGAAGTCGGATTACAAGCAAGGTATTTTACATTGACATCGTTATACTCCTTAATGAACCGAGATTTTGATCAACAAATATGGATAGAAGACGATCAGTTTCAAAATGAGATGGATTTCAACCGTATAATAAGTTCAGCATACGGTACTTTCTCAAGTTCTTTTAAAGATTTCCAATATAAATTAGGTATTAGAGGAGAATATACCGACAGAATGTTGCATGTATTAACAAGCGATGATAAATATGAATTGAATCGTTTTGATTATTTCCCTTCAGTTCATATTTCCAAACAGCTGAAAAAAGGACAACAATTTCAGGCAAGTTACAGCAGAAGAATTAACAGACCGCAACCGTGGAATTTGAATCCTTTTCCGATTTTTTCCGACAGCTATATTACTCAAGGCGGAAATCCTGAATTATTACCCGAATATACAGATTCATACGAGTTAAATTATATGAAACGTTTTAAAATCGGATTTGTATCATTTGAGGGATTTTACCGACAAACTAATAATAAGTATGATATGAATTTGAATTTACAAGATGACGGTTTAATAAATATTAAAACTACAAATCTTGACAGAAGTTTTGCATACGGAACTGAACTTTCCGGTAATTTTCAATTCATTAATTGGCTGAGTGTTTATGCAAGCGCAAATCTTTACAGCTATAATATCGAAGGTGAGACAATAACAGAAACTGCCGACATCAGAAGTTTTAAATATGATTTTGTTTTAAATGCAAAAGTATCTTTTACAAAAACAACTCAATTGCAATTAACAGGATTTTATAATGCTCCTACAATTACTTCACAAGGACTTAGAAGTGAAATGTACGGTATGAATGCAGCAATAAGCCAATCATTCTTTAAGCGTAAACTATCAGTAACTTTGAGGGGAAGAGACATATTAAGGACAATGAAGTTTAAATTTGAAGCAGTGAGTCCCGGCTTAAAAACAAATTTCGATTTTAATTTGGAATCACCTGTAATTATGCTTAATATCAGTTATAAAATAAATAATTATAAGAGACGTAAAAATGATCCGGATACTGAAACAAATTTCGGCGGCGGAGTTTTATAATGTATTGATTTTTTTTGACTAAAATTGAATACTTATTTTTATACAAATCTGTCCCGTTAGATTAATTGCAACAGCAATTACCATATAGATTTCAAAAAAATATTTTTTGTCTTGAAATATGGTTTTGCAAGTGTATGTTATATACCGTACCTAACGGCACGGAAAGTAAACGAATTATTTTTTTACCAATATGTTGTCTCTAACGGGACTGAAATGTGTTTTTAACAATTTAACAATGCAACAATGCAACAATTCAAATTAATTTATATCAATTTCTTTTTTATCAATGCAACTATTTAATAATTTTACAATCTTAAATGAACAAATGCTTATCTAACTCAATCTGTTTATTTATACAAATTATTTATAATCAAAAACATAACTAAACTATTTTCAAATGAAATATCTATTTATTACATCATTTATTTTATTTTCTTTTTCATTATTTGCACAAATTCCTGCATCTTTTGATCTCAGAGATTATAACGGAGAAAATTACGTAACTTCAGTAAAATCTCAAGAAGGCGGAACTTGCTGGACACACGGAACAATGGCATCAATAGAAAGTAATTTGATGATGACCGGAGCATGGACAGCAAACGGAGAAACCGGTGAGCCAAACTTAGCTGAATATCACTTAGATTGGTGGAACGGTTTCAACGAATATAACAACGATGATGTAGATCCTCCGACAGGTACCGGGCTCGAAGTACATAACGGAGGAGATTACAGAGTATCCACAGCCTATTTATCAAGACTTGAAGGTGCTGTTAGAGACATTGACGCTCAGTCTTTTGATTATGCTCCGGATAGATATAATTCTTCTTATCATTATTATTATCCGAGAAGAGTAGAATGGTATAATGCCGAAGAAGATTTGACGAAGATTGATACAATTAAGAACAAATTAATGCAATACGGTGCAATGGCAACTTGTATATGTTATGACGGTAGTTTTATTGATTATAATTATAATCATTATCAACCAAGTTCAAGTTCAATGTTACCCAATCATTCCGTAACCATCATCGGTTGGGATGATAATCATTCTGTTCCCGCTGCCCCGCAAAACGGTGCATGGTTAGTAAAGAACAGTTGGGGATCAGGATGGGGTTATTCCGGTTATTTTTGGATTTCTTATTATGATAAATGGTCATGCAAAGAACCTGATATGGGAGCAGTATCCTTTATTGACGTTGA
>JAUVIG010000215.1 GCA_030592825.1 Chlorobiota bacterium
ATTTTAGAAAGTTAGAACAGTAAAGCATGATGAAAAGGCAACATAACATTTGCTTGCAGAATTATGAAAAAATACAACAACATCCCAATTTTTATCCCCGAATTAGCTTGTCCGCATCAATGTGTATTTTGTGACCAGACAAAAATAAGCGGTACACAAAATATTCCGCAACCGGCTGAAATTTTAGATATTGTAAATGAACATTTGCAAACAATACCTGCTGACAGGCATATAAACATTGCATTTTTCGGCGGAAGTTTTACAGGAATTCCTTACAGCTTGCAAGAAAGCTATTTAAAAGAAGCATATAAATTTGTTGAAACAAAGCAAGTTGCCGGTATCAGATTATCAACAAGGCCTGATTATATCAACACAAAAATTTTAGACTTGCTTAAAAGTTACGGCGTTGAAACAATTGAACTCGGGGCTCAATCAACCGATGATTATGTATTAAAAAAATCAGGCAGAGGACATACTTACAAAGATATTGAAAAGGCATCGCAACTTATTAACAGTTACGGATTTAATCTCGGTTTGCAAATGATGATCGGTTTGCCGGGCGACACTTGTGAAAAATCGGTAAAAACAGCAAAAGATATTATTAAACTGGGTGCCGAGAATTCTCGAATTTATCCTACACTTGTCGTAAAAGGCACGGCTCTCGAAAAAATGTATCATTCAGGTAAATATATACCTTTGCAACTTGATGAAGCTGTTGAAATTACCAAAACAATTTATAAAATACTGGAAGAAAATAATGTTAAAATAATTCGTACCGGTTTACATCCGTCAGAAGAATTAACCCCTGAAAAATCATTAGTTGCAGGACCGTATCACTCATCATTTAAAGAACTTGTTTTAACTGAAATTTGGTCTGATATTTTAAGTGAGAAATTTAAAAGTATAAATGCAGAAGATGTTGTTATTCAGGCAAATAAAGCACAATTAAATTATGCTGTGGGTTTTAAAGCAAAGAACAAAAATATATTATTGAAGAAATACAGTAAGGTAAAATTTGTTGCAAATAATTCTTTACAAAAATATGAAATAAATGTTAGCTGTAATTGATGCACGTTCTTCCGAAGAGGCAAAAGTAAACCTCCGAAAATACACTGAAGATATTTTGTTTTTCGCTTCAAGCGGAATAACATACAATTCAATTTCAGGGCATCCTGATATTTTTATTTTTCAAGAAAAAAATAATCTAATTATTGCTCCGAACTCTCCCAAGCAGCTTATCAATTTCTTTAAAAAACATAAAGTAAACTATCAACCGGGAAGAAGCAGCGTAGACGAAAATCTTGAACAAAACGTAAAATATAATTGCATAGCTACCGGTAATTTTCTGCTTCATAAAAAAGGCATGACTGAAAGCTTGATTCTCGAACACAGCAGAAATAAAAAGTTTATTAATTTACCTCAAGCATATACTCGTTGCAGTATGATAAATTTGCGAAATGATGTTTTTATAAGTTCAGATTCGGGAATAAAAAAAGTTTTGGACAAAAATAATCTTGAAAATTTTTATTTTTCACCGGAAGATATTCGCATATTTGACCATAAGAACGGATTTTTCGGAGGAACTTGCGGAATATCCGGAAACAAAATTTTCTTTAACGGAAATATTGACAAGCATAAGCACGGAAAAGAATTACGCACTTTTTTATCTGATCTTAACTACGAAATAATTTGTCTGCACGATGATTTTTTATACGACGGAGGCGGTATTTTTTTTATAGAATAAGTTGTGTGCAATGTTCAGAAAGACAATAATGTCTCATTTTTGCAATTTTGGGGTATGATTAAGCTATACTTTTGCATTGTAAATTATTTCAATTATTAACAAAAAATGAGATTACAATGAAAAAGTTAGTTTCTTGGGTAGAGATACCCGCAGTTGATTTTAAAAGAGCAGTTGATTTTTACAACAACATCTTGCAAATTGAATTTGAAGTTGCTGATTGTGGTGAAGAAAAAATGGCTTGCTTTCCGACAGGAGAAGGAGCCGTTTCTTATGCTCCCGGATTCAAACCCTCAAAAAACGGCATACTTGTGAGTCTTAATGCAGGGAAAAATTTAGACACAACAATTGCCGAGGTTGAAAAAAACGGAGGAGAAATAGTTCAGTCAAAAACAAAAATTCAAGCTGAAGGGCGCGGATATTTTGCTAAAATTATTGACAGTGAAGGAAATATGATCGGACTTTACGGAGATGAATAAGTATTTAGTGCCTATGAGAAAACTATCAATTTTTATAAAAACAAACTTTTTTAATTTTGCAGAGTTTTCTTATAGGCACTATTTACGGATTACAGTTTCTGAAAAATGAAACTGTAGTCCTAAAATAACAATATTAACTTTGCAAAAAGAAAATGAATTTTCAGATATCACCACCATCCATATTTTTATCTCCTTATGTAAAACAATATTGGGCAATAGAAAATTGTATGCCTCAAGGAGTATCCCATGTTCAACGGGTAGTTCCCTGCGGATTGGTAGAAATGGTTTTCTATTTGGGCGACAGGCCAAAAGCAGTAAGTGAAAACAGGAATTTACTTGACAGCACTTTGGTAAGCGGGCAACACAAAGAGCATTATGACATTGTTGTTACAGGAAATCTGTCAATGTTTTCAGTAACATTTCAAGCACAGGGAGCGATGATGTTTTTCGATTTGCCGTTAATTGAATTATATGACCGGACTGTTCCTCTCCAATATTTGCAAAAAGAGGCGATTGATAAAGTCGAATCAGATTTATTTGAATCAAAGACGTTTTCAGAGAAAGTTTGTATAATTGAGAATTTTTTAGCTCATAAATTTCTGAAAAATTACAAAGAACATGATGTTGCTCGGATAACCGGCAGTATTAGTTTGATAAATCAAACACGAGGGACAGTAAGTATAAATGCATTAGCTTCTCATGCTTGCCTGAGTAGAAAGCAATACGAAAGAATCTTTGGAGATTGCATCGGCATCTCACCAAAAGGTTTTTTGAGAATTATCAGATTCCAAAATGCGATTTTCAGAAAGCAATTAAACGGTAAAAACAGCTTAACAAGTTTAGCTTATGATTGTGGATATTATGATCAATCTCATATGATAAACGATTTTAAACATTTATCGGGCAAGACACCAAAGCAGTATTTCTCTGATTGTGAACCATATTCGGATTATTTTTCAATTTGAACATGAATAAAAAAGAACAAAATAAAAAACCGGAGCTTTAAACATTTTTTAAAGCTCCGGTTTTTAGGTACTATATACTGTTTAAAAAAACATCAAGATGTTTGTATTCGTTGCCTTTTTGCATCACGGGCTTTCAGTACTTTACTGTAAACAATTAACATTATTGCTGCAACAAAAGCTATTATTGCGAAAAAATACCAAATGTAGTGAGCATTTACTGATGCTGCTTGCCATTCTTCATGTGTATCAAACAGTTTTGGGTCGGGGCAAAATCGATCCAGCAAGAAACCCGAAACTCCGAAACCGAGCAATGATGAGAAAAATGAATGTAAATGACTGAATCCGAGATATAAACCCTCTTCTCCTTTTGGTGCCTGCAACGAAAAATATTCAAGAAATCTTGGTGAAATAAATGATTCAGCCAATGCTTGAAACATAATTCCGATTATCATCATAAAAGCAATAGGATGCATGTGGAATAATCCTAAATCAATGTTTCCGCTAAGCAAATTACCGGATGCCATAGCAAGTGCAGAAACCGGCATAATAAACATTCCTACTGTCATAGAAAATAACGATGTTCTCTTACGCATTAATTGAGTAATCCAAGCAACGGTCAGAACAACAACTAAGGGGTTAACATTTGCATACCAAGAGGGAGAAGCACCTTCACCGGCCATTCTTAAAACATATTTTGGCATTGTTGCATACAATTGATGTTGTACAATCCAAAAACCGGTTATGATTATAATTAAAGCCATTAATCTGGCATTTAGGAATACCTTTTTTAAAGCATGCCAAATTTCTTTAAAAGATTTTCCTTCGCCTTCGTGTTTTTGACTTTTGAAGATTAAAAAAATAATTATCAAAGCAATTAAGGTCATGCCTGCAGAGAAGTAATTCAAGTTTATTAAACCAAGGTTTCCCATGCTGTCTCTTAATGGCTTAACAATTGTTTTTCCGGAAAAAGAACCGATATTAACCATCATGTAAAAAATAGAAAAACCTCTTGCACGATTTTTTTTAGAGGTTTCTTTTGCAATGGTTCCCGTAATTACAGATTTAATAAAAGAACCGCCGACCATAATAACAAGCATAATCGGGATAATATAAAATTTCATATTTGATTCTCTCAAACCTGTAAATTTTACTTCCCTGCCGTATTCGGCAAGTCCTTTTGCTTCTAATAATGTCGGAAAAATACCTAAACTTGCATAACCTATTGTTAATAAGGCAAAGGCAAGCAGCAAAGCTTTTTTAAATCCGATTTTATCGGCATATGCACCGCTGAAAGGTGGCAAAAAATACAAACCTGCCGAAAATATACCGGCTATAATACCTGCTTCAATATCTGAAAAACCTATAATTCGGGACAGATATAAAGTAATAACAATAAAAACTCCGTAATATGCAGACCTTTCAAGTAATTCAACTGTGTTTGCAGTCCAAAATGCGCGTGAAAATCCTTTTAATCCGCGTGGTTCTGATGTTGTCATATTGTGAGTTGAGTGTAAAAAGATGCGAATATATAACTAAATATATATTTTGGAAAATTATATTTGAAACGGAAGATAAATTATACCATTACTAAAAACTAATTCCAAATTTCTTTTTTAACATTTTAGAATCTTCTTTTATTAATTGTTCGGCAAATTTGCGTTCTTCTTCTGTAATTGGTTTGTAAACAGTTTCTGTTCTGTTTAAATTTGACAGTTTTTCAGGAAGTTTGGAATGAAGAATTTTTGATTTTATTTTTTTCGGCAAAATTTTCCTCAACAATATTCGCATCGGATTATTACGATTTAATAAAAATTGTTGCAAAACTTTTGATTTAGATTTTGCTGCTTTATTTGCTTTAATATCTGTCTTTATATCAACAAATTCTGAAATATTTAAAAATTCTGACAATTTGTTTAATAATGCTTTAGTATTTGTTTTAAGCTCATTTGTTTTCAATATCAAAAAATTCTCTTTCGGAAAATATTCCGTCCAATAACTCAAATGTTCAAAATACTTGCTTTGAAACAAGTTACACAAATTATTTTGTTTAATGATATCTGAATTTTTTATATGAATATCTTCATTTTCTATGGATTCAATAAATGAAACATTTATATTTAAATATCCGTTGTTAATAGAATAATTATATCCTGAAAAAGCTCTGACAACAGGTTCACGGAGCATAATAATGATTTTCATATTCGGATTATACAGGTTTATTCTTTTCGGAGCTTCTTTATCAATCAGAAGATAAGTATCTGCACCTGCTTTAATTTGATTTTTTGTTGCATTAAAAAAAGAATGATAATAGTCTTCTCCGCGTGCAAAAAGATCAGCCAATGAGAAATAATGAATTTCTTTAATTTTTGAAAAGCAAACATCCGGATGCCTTTCAAGATATTCATATAAACTTGTTGTTCCGGATCGTCCGGCTCCGATAATGATCGCTTCAACTTTTTTCATCTTCGTTTTATTCTGTGTTTTCTGATTATTCGTTTAATGATATACAGTAGATATTCAGTCTTAACGGTTTTTTCTGCACTTAATCCGTGCAACTCTATCGGTATTCTTTGTATGTTTTGAGAAACTGTATCTTCTTTTATTCCGGCAGTACCAAAGGTATAATTTGCATATTTTTTATCGAATATTTCATCGAAAAATTCTAAAGAAATTTTATCGTCCGTAAACGGAAAAGCAAATAACTTTTCATCAGTACCGAATTCATTTACAACATATTCAAGGCTGCCGACAGTTTGATTTATTTGAGAATTTAAATCTAATTCTGAATATAAAGGATGATCAATGCTGTGAGCACCGATGATATTTCCGTTGGTGATCATTTCAGAAATTTGCTTCTTTGTCAAATATGGTTCCTTTTCTTTTAAGTATTTATTAAAATCGACATTAATAATACTTGCAATTTTATTAAGTATATCTTTTCCTTTATGGCTGATAATTAATAGTTCAGCAGTTATTTTTTTTACTGATAATTCCGTTCTTGAATTTAAAAGAGAAGAAATTTCTTTTAAAGTATCAGACGGATAAGTTCTGTTCAGCAACTTTTCAATTAGAATGCTTGCTTTATATTTGTAAAACAGGTCTTCATTATCAACAAATGCCGAGTTTAAAAAATATGTTGCACTAATACCGTATTCCTTTAATATCGGGGATATAATATCACAGCATTCTTTTAATCCGTCATCAAAAGATAAACAGAAGCAAGGATAATCATTTTGCAAAGGCTTTTCCGGAATAATATTAACGGCTTGAAAATATTTTATTAAAAAATTCAAATCTTTTTTGAAATGATTAATGGTTCTTACTTTATATAAATGTTTTATATGAACAGGCGGATTATCACTTACTATGTGATAAAAAGGATATATAACTTTAATTCCGGAAAGTTTTATTAATACTTTAATCG
>JAUVIG010000073.1 GCA_030592825.1 Chlorobiota bacterium
AATTTTTGAATTCAAAATTTTCCACATCACCCTGTACAATATTATCGAAATCGCGATACAGAGAAAGGTACATCACGTTTTCATTCAAATCAAAAAGGTCAGACCACTGCGTTCCGTACGATATATTTCCCCAAGTCGGTAATTCCAAAATATCCAATCCGTTTCTCCAATCCGGTATAATTCCGTTTTGACTTTCGAGAGCATTATAGAGCAGTTCATACCTATAGCATTGAGCAAATATTTCCGGTAACGGAACATTGTAAACCGGAGTATTTGTAAGAACCTGCCAGTCAACTTCAGGATAAATTATCATAAATTGACCGTCATGATATTCTAAAACGGCAGAGTTTCCACTACTGTCAGTTACCAGTAAATGATGACAAAGTGTATTTATACCAAACATATTATCGACAATATTATAACTGTTTGTAATTTCGACAGCCTCTTCCACTGTGGCAGCATGATCCAAAATTTCTCTAACCCACCTTGTTAAGAAAATTGTCTGTTTTGTAGAATTAATCAGGACATCCACTACCTCTACATAAGCCAACGCGGTTGCAACTCCCGTTGAATTAAAACCGTCAGCGGCAAAATAAGGGGCATGAAGTAATAATAAACTTTGTGAGGGTGTGAGGTCATTAAAATTAGTTCCAACCGGAAGCCCAAGGTCTGCCAATCTGTTTAGGGCGATAGATTCATAGCAGCCGGGAGCACTGTATTTTCCTACCAGAACATCTTGCTGAGGATTATCAAAATTCCTTCCGAAAAAAATATTTTCAGGATCACCGATTCCCGAATATATGCTGCAACCAAAATCTTCAAATATTTGACTTTTCCCTCCCACATACAAATTATCAAGAGAATCCAGAATGTCCTCATAATCACCTGAATAATTGATTGTATGAAAATCTCCAAGATGTGAAAAACTGTTAATTGTGGCAAGTGTATCAACCTTGTTTTTTTTATCAATTGAATGTTCCGTAAAATTTATGTTTTGTGAAAATAAATATATTGGAAAACAGTAAATTACAAGTAAAATTCCTATTACTTTTGTTTTGTTGAATTTAGATTTTAATGTTTTCATCATTTTAATTTTTAATGAATTTTTCTGTAAATATTTCTCCGGTAATATAGATTTTCAAAATAATAACTCCGACAGGCAAACAGGAAACATCAATTTCAGCATTATTTGATTTTATTGATGATGTTTTCAGAAATTTACCTGAAATATCATAGAAATTTACATTTAAAGGAAAATCTGCTTGTTCTGACAATTGAATTGATATGTTTTTTTTTGCAGGATTAGGAAATATTTTAATGTTTTTTTCAATAACCCCTTGTTCTTCAATCCCGATTGAAGCATCTTTTATACAACGAACTGAATATCTGAAATCTTTGTAATAATTATAAGTATGCAGTTCTGCGTCATCATAAGACAGATACCTGTATTTGCAGTAAGTTCCGCTTGTCTCTGTTGAACTCCACATTAAAGAATATTCACCAAGTAACCAATAATGTGTATCATCATATTCACCTGCCGGAAGTGCAGTAAATCCGCTTTCGTTTGTCGCTCCTGTATTTGGAGCTTGCCAGAGTTCTGTACCTGTTGATTTTAGTTTTCCTCCGGCTACATTATCTCCTCCAAGGTATGTTCCGAGTTCTGTCCATTCGGCATCTGTGGGGACATGCCAATCGTCAGGGCATACTCCTTGTGCTCCTTCAATTGTGTTGTAATTCATTGTTGCGTTCCATGTATAAAGACGGCCGTATGTATCAACATTCCCTTCATCATCATCATATGCCCAAACTTCAGTAATCGTTGTTCCGTCAGAATAATGTAAAGATTTCAAATTTTCTTTCAGCCATGTTTGTTCTCCTATTGAAACTGTGTTATAAACATTTCCGTCGAAATCGGTAACGGTTTGTGAAAAAATACCTGTTGCGATAAACAAAAAGACTACCACTAATGTAAGTTGTCTGTAAAATATTTTCATCTTCTTTATTTTTTAATGATTAAATATAAATTTTCTAATTATGCTTTCTCCAAATTTATTTAAAAATAACTGACTATAAAAGAACAATATATATAATGAAGATAAAACGATACAAATGCATTAATTTGCCGGATAAACACAACTTACAGTTATTATTGTAAGCTTGGAAGATAAATTTTAAGTGTTGGCAGATTAAGCAAGAATTTTGCAATTAAACCAATTTATTGCGATTTTTGAAGAGAGAATTAAACCTTAAACAGATTGAATGAGATTGAATGAGATAGAAAGAACCGGCAGAAAAAAGCAAAAAACTGCCGTAAAAATTGTTTGTTTATGAATTTAAAATGCTTTTAATTTTGAATTTTATTGTTAGTTCAAAAATAAACTTAAAAAAGTTGTTATAAAAGAGTAATATACATAACAGGAATATAAATATACGACTGTTCTTATTTGTTTGATAAACATGACTTGCAGTGTTTTTTGTATACTTGGAAGATAAAAATTGAGTATAGGCAGAAAAAACAGATTTCATATTCTTTTGCTTTGTTATGTAAACCATCAGATTTTCCAAAATATTAAAAAAAATAAAGTTA
Organism: Chlorobiota bacterium; assembly: GCA_030592825.1. Classification (GTDB taxonomy): domain Bacteria; phylum Bacteroidota; class Bacteroidia; order Bacteroidales; family JAADGE01; genus JAADGE01. The sequence continues at coordinate 2,588 of JAUVIG010000073.1, forward strand.
TCTGTATAAAAAAAAATTAATAATTTGATCTTTCAAGATAATAACCATGCCGAATATTCAAATTGAGTAGGTAAAGGGATTACTCCCTCGTCCTCTCACACCACCAAGCATCCGTCATCTGACGGACTTGACCGGTTTCAATTAATAGTTTAACAGTTTGTAATTCAATGACAAATTAAACAAGCCTTATATAAGATTCCTGTTTGTCAAAACTTCAAATTTGCTGATGACTTCTTTCAGATTCAAGGTCGCCCTTGACACATCCCGAAACAAGTGCGGGACAGGCTTTGTCAATCGCTATTGTTTCCTATCAACTCGGCACATACAGAGACTTGCACTCTGTTAGTTTATTACCATGCCCGACATACTAAAAAGACTGCTTTCAATTAAAGCAGCCTTTTTCTATCTTAAATTTCTATTATTTTAATTACTTTTTAACTACTTCTGAACTAACAATTTTACGTTCTTCTGTAGAAGAGCCTTTTCCAATACGAGTGATAACATATTCCACTTCAGTTCCCCACCAGTAACCTGTATCAGGCAAAGTCGGAGTCACTATAAATGTAATGACAAAATTAGCTGTATTAATTAAGCCTGCTCTCATGCCTTCGAATGCAATTCTTCCGTATGATCCGAAAGCGTTTCCCCACCAAATAATTTGACCGTCTTCACCTTCTGTCGGATCAGCAAGAACTCCATAAGTATCAGGATCAACATAAATTGTATAATAACTATCTGATTCACTATCAGAAGTATACCACAAATCCCATATTCTTAAACCAAAGTCAGGGTTATCAGGATCTGCTTCAACAAGAACATCATATTCAGTTACTGATGCATCTGCCAATTGAGTCTCTACAACATGAAATGTGTATCCGACAAAATTTTCAGGAAGATATGGATATGCTGCAAGAATATTTACATTAAAATTATAGTTAGGATTATTTTGCATATTTGGTCCGTATGCAGCGTTGCCTGTTGACAAATACGCAGAATATATATCTCCGTCAGTACTTGTTACAGTAAGAAAGAAATTAAATAAGTCTCCTGCTTCCACATCTGCAGATGAGTTTAATTCATCAATTGCTGTAACAAGATCAGCCATATTAACACCCAATGTCCCTTCGCTTATTGATGACTTGACAATATATTGATTCTCATAATCAGCATTAAATACCACATTTAAATCTATATTCGAATACTCTCCATCCTCAATCTTTATCACAAAATCCAGTGATAATTCACCAGGCTCAAACATATTTACACTACCGTCACTATTTGCAGTTTTAGCAATAGTGGCTATTACACCATTTTTCATGCTGTCAGGTAATGCTATATCACTGTCTTTTTTACATGCAGTAATCAGCATTAAGCCCATAGCAAAGAAATATAATAATATGCTATATTTTTTCATTTTTGATTTGTTTAAATTTATAATTTGCTAATAATATTTAATTTACATCCCAAAATACTTTATCAGTTGTAATGTTCTTTTGTGCAGGCGCATTATTATTGAGATCTAACTCAACTTGCGGCCACGGGAAAGAAACAACATAATCACGAGATGACTGAGTGGGAACATCGCCGTTACCGTCAGGCCCGCCGTCAGAAGCATTTGTATTCGGATCAAACATGATTGGATACCCTGTTCTTCGGTAATCTGTATATGAATCAACATTTCGTCCGTATCCTTGGAGCCATTTTTGAGTCATAATCAATTCCATTTGACGATCAGCAGAAGCAGCATCATATTGAGTTAAAATATTATCAGTATAGTTAACCACATCAGTTTCTCCGGATAATATTGGAATAGTTTGATCTGTTGATAAACCTGCCACAACTTTATCTACCAGAGCAAAAGATTCATTAAGAGCAGCATCAAAAACGTCTCTTGCATTCCCTGCCGCCAAACCTGCCTGAATTAATTCAGCTTCCAAATACAATCTGTCGGCATATGAAATAAAACGCATAGGAGCATCGCCTGATCCGTCATCAGCATCAAGTGTTCCGTCTGGTGCACCGGCTCCGTCATCATATTTACCGCCTGAAACATATGTTCCGACCATAGAGAACGAAGAACGTCCGGCATGATCACGGTTTACACCGGTAGATCCGAAATAAATAGTAAGAAAATCACCGTCTCTGTATTCAGCAGGGTTCTCAGGTTCTCCGCCTGCCAATTGATTACACCAATAATACGGAATACGCGGATCAGTAATACCTGTCATAATATCAGGATTAACACCATTCATAATTTCAAACATCCAAGGGCTTATATACAGACTGATTTGGTTTCCGCTCCACTCATCAGAAAAAACAGGATTTCTGTTATCCGGATTAAGATTCGGACCGAAGAAAAGCATGAAATCGCCATCACTTTCTATTAAGTCATCTGCCAAAAGATTGCTGACAGCTGCAGCATCCCACACAGATGTACCTTGAGCTTGAGTATAAAGCTTTAATTTCAATGTATTAGCTAATCTAACCCACTTATCAATATCTCCGTTGTAAATCATATCATCTGCACCGGGTAGTAAAACATTTTCAGCTCCTTCATTTTCCATGTCTGCAATACCCTCAGTAATCATAGTAATTAATTGAGGGTAAATAGCTGCGTCATCGTCAAAAATAGGCTGTATTATTTCCTTAACATTAAATTCTGAAAAAGGAATATCACCCCAAAGGTCAATCAATTGACTGAAAATATATGCTTTTAATACCTTAGCAATTCCGACATATTGCATATTATCTCCATCGGTTGCCTTTTCTATTAAAACATCAAGGTCTTTTATCGGACCTGCATATAGGTCATTCCAATATGTTTCATTAGCATAACTTGAAGCAACTATTCCGTACTGATCATAATGTTCACGAGTTGACAGTTGATGAGTGTATACGGCAGCAACATATCCCAAACGTGAATAGGCTATAGAAAGGTCATCACCCATATCATACATAACACCGGGAAGTACCTTTGTTATATCAATCTCACTCGGAGAATTTGGATCTGTATTTATATCTAACCATTTTTTACAACCTGTTGATGTAATAAATACAACAACAAGAAGTATGGCTATTAATTTTATCTTATTCATAATTTATATATTTAAAATGTTAATTTAATAGATGCTCCGTAACGTCTTACAGAAGGAGCGGCAGAATATTCAACACCTTGCACATTAGAAGCACCGTATGTATTCATCTCAGGATCAAAGTTTGTGTACTTAGGCACATATGGTGCAAAGAACCACAAATTGTTTCCTGTTATACTGATTGATATACTGGTGAACGGAAGTTTGTCTAACATTTTTTTAGGCAGATCATAACCCAATGCTATTTGAGAAAGCCTCAAAACAGTTGCATCATATATACCTGCCTCACCGTTTGCATTAATAGCAAAACTATTTCCGAAATAAAGGGCATTCATATCTATTTGCGTTGTGTTTGGAATTGTGTTACCATTTGCATCCAACAATGGCTCTTGTGTATTCGGATCTCCGTAAACTCCCGGAATGATATATGAATGTTCTCTGTCTTCAGTATCTTTTGTAACACCGCGTCCTAACAGACTTATAATTGAATTAGACCAAATGTCTCCTCCGTGTCTGTAAGAAAATTGAAATGACAGAAATGCACCTTTAAAAGAAAGTGTATTTGTAAGTCCTGCAATAAAATCAGGATTGGGATCTCCGATTTTACCTTGCTCATCCGCCGTAATAAGTAATCCGGTTCCGGGATCAATAAGTAAATTTCCTTCATTATCTCTTGCATGCATTGTTCCGCGTAAAATACCGTAAGGTTCCCCAACTTCAAATACAGGTTGCGGATCACCAAAAAGACCTGATAAAATAACTCTGTCATATCCTTCAGGAAGCGAAATAACTTCACTTTTGTTTTTTGCAAAGGTTCCGTTCATTTCCCATTTAAATCCCTGCTTCGTATCAACAGGTACAAGGTTAATACCTATCTCAATACCCATGTTTTGAAGTTCACCTGCATTGGTATACAAAGTTGTGTAACCGGTAGAAGCAGGTACAAAAATTGGAACAATTTGATTTATAGAATTTCTTTTATAACAAGTAAAATCAATACCAATTCTGTTGTTGAAAAATATTAAATTTAAACCTGCTTCAATTTCTCCTGATTCCTCAGGTAATAAATCCGGGGTATAAGTTGTATTAGGAGTATACATTGCAGGTTGACCGTTGAACGGAAAAGTCCCGCTGCGTACATCATAGGTATCGTATAGTGAGTATGCAGGCGCATCGTTTGCTGTTTTTGCCCATCCTGCTCGAATTTTACCAAAGGTAAAGACATTACTTTTTAAATTAAATGCTTCAGAAAAAATAAATGAAGTTGAAACAGAAGGATAATTAAACCAATTTTTATCAACAGGTAACGTAGATGACCAATCAATACGGTCAGTAATATTTAAGTATAAATAATTTTTATAACCTACTGAAGCTTCAGTAAATACACCCCACAATCGACGTTGAGAATAATTACCGCCATTAGCTACAACGTCCTGAGTGTTATCAAGGTCAAAAATACCTGATGTGACAAATGTTGTTCCTAAATATGATTGTCTGTCAGTTTCACGTTGGTTAAGATTATGACCGGCACGAACCGTTAAATTTAAATCATCGGAGATTCCTTTTTCAAAAGTAATAATTAAATTAGACTCTAATTCTGTTTGCATTACATTATCCTCAAGAAAAGCACCATCTCCGTCATAAGCACGAGATCCTATATCAATTATTTCATCACGGTTCATTCTGAATGAGTTTATACCAAATTGGTAACTTACGCTTAAAAATTCAAAAATATCATAAGAAGCACCAAGATTTGCAACAAATCTGTCAGATATTGTAGTGATTTTATTGTGTTCCCAAGACCATAAAGGATGATCAAATTGACCGGGTCCGTTAGGTGTTAGTGATTCTCCCGTAACCGGATGCGTATAAGGTAAAGACATATCCCATGTTCTTCCGAGCCATAATGTTCTGGCAAAAGAAGAAGCAGTTGAAGCATCAGTCGATTGATTGTTACCAAAAAAACCACCTACTTGTTCTGTTCTGGAGAAACTTAATGCTCCTTTTACAATAAAATCTTTGTTTAATTTTGTACTGCCTCCAAAACTTATACTGTTTCTTCCAAAAGTAGAATGCGGAATGTAACCGTTATTTTTTAAGTTCGAAAGAGTAAGAGATACATTTGAATTATCAGATCCTCCTGTAATATTTAAAGAATTTTCAAAAATTGAACCTTTTTGAAATAAATTTTTTACATTATCAGGCTGTGCAACATATGGAATTGAATCACCAAAATCATCAGGAAAAGCTTCCAGATACATTGGCCAGGTTGGAATTGAATCTTGGGAATCAAATCGAGGTCCCCATGAACCGTTGGCATTTGCATATGTAAAATTTGTTCCGTTTCCGTATGTATTTTGGTATTCCGGCAAATTTGATATTTCCTCTATAGAATAACCACTTTTAAAGGTAATTCCTAAACCCTTACCAACTTTGGATGTATTTCCGCTTTTGGTTTCAATAACGATAACACCATTTGCTGCACGAGAACCGTATAAGGCTGTTGCTGCAGACCCCTTTAACACATTGATAGATCTTACATCTGCAGGGTCAAAAGTAGAGAATCCTGTTCCGTATGAACCACCACTACTACCTTGGTTTCGGGAATTAAATTGATCATTACTATAGGGAATACCGTCAACTACAATTAATGGTTGGTTTTGACCATAGAAAGATGAATTACCGCGTATTGTTATACGAGTAGCACTTCCGGGTACACCACTGGAAGCAGAAATATTAACACCTGCTACTTTCCCCGCAAGGTTTCTAAAAAGATCAGGCTCACCTTTTTGTTCAATTTCATCTTCATTAACAGATGAAACTGAATACCCTAAAGCCTTTTTATCTCTTGAGATACCCAAGGCTGTTACAACAACCTCTCCAACTTCTTCACTGGATGGCTTCATAGTAACATCAAGAACATTTCCGGAAATAACAGCTTCTTGAGTTTCCATTCCTATGTATGAAAACACCAGAGTGTTAGATCCGTCAGGAACTTCAATCGAATAGGCACCGTCTGCAAGAGACATAGTGCCAATCGTTGTTCCTTTTACGAGTACACTAACTCCCGGTAATGATTCACCGGCATCATCAGTAACTGTACCCGTTACTGTGTTTTGAGCGTAAATTTGCAATACTGAAACAGTAAAAATTGCAAACAGCAATAGAATAAGTTTTTTCATAAAATAAACAATTTAGTTAATAAAATAAAACTTTTAGATGTATTTTCATAGTATTAAAAAATTTACTTTGTCAAATATACTTACTCATATCTTTCTCTAAAAGAGCAATATATAAACAGGAAGTTTAAAACTGTAAATTGTGTAATTTTCAATACAAGTAGGTTTGGAAGGATTTATTATCTGCTTAAAAGATAAAATATGAGTGTTGGCAGATTAAATATTCATTTTAAAATTATTTAATAAATTATTGCTTATTTTGAGCTTATATTAAGAAATAAAAATGTTTGATATAAAAATCCGAAAACAAATTAATTATAAGAGAATATTGTTGCATATTCTTTTTTGGGTAAGTGAACTAACTTTTAATACATTCCTTTTTTCTGTATCAAGCGGAAATTATCTTGGCGTATTTAAGGCAACATTATTTATTATGCCTTTTGAGATATTTGTTACTTATCTTACACTTTATTATTTTATACCAAAATTTCTGCTAAATAAAAAATACTTTAAGTTTATAATATATTCGTTAATAACAGCCATAATTGCAGGTGTCATTGTACGATTGATGTATCTGTATGTTTTTTCTCCTCTTACAGCAGGTGAAGAAGCAATTTTGGATTTAAACAGAAAAATTTCAGAAAATGTTATAAAAACTATTTTTCTTAATTATTCATTTTTTAATCTGTATGTAGAAATATATTCAATTGTTGGTTTTGCAACAGCCATTAAATTATTTAAATACTGGCTTAATAATCAGCGAATAAAAAATGAGCTTGAAAAACAAAATATAAAAAGTGAACTTGCTTTGTTACGAAATCAAATTAATCCGCATTTTTTGTTTAACACATTAAATAATATTGATACACTTATACAAAAAGACAGTAAAAAAGCATCCGATGCAATTTTAAAACTATCTGAAATTATGAGATATATGCTGTATGAAGCTAATACAGACAAGGTTCCGCTTAAAAGCGAAATTGAGTATTTAATAAGCTATATAGGTTTGCAACAAATAAGATTAAGAAAAGAAAATTTTATTAAATTTACAATTGAAGGAGATTATAAAGGAAGGGCAATACCACCTATGTTATTAATCTCTTTTATTGAAAATGCTTTTAAGCATGGTTTAAAAGAAGTAAGTCCTCCCGGAATAATTGTTAAACTAATTATAAACAGACAAAATATCCAATTTGAATGCATAAATTATTTTTCAAAATACTTGAACATCAACAAAGATAAAACAGAAGGAATAGGGTTGAGTAATGTAAAAAGACGGCTTGAACTTCTTTATCCGAATAAACATAAACTAAATATTACAAAAGAAAACGGTAAATTTATTGCAAAGTTGGTGCTTGAAAATTAAATAAAATTAAGAACTTTGCATTATAAAAACACTAATTATGAAAATCAATTGTATTGCGATAGATGACGAACCTTTGGCCTTGGATAAAATGCGGCAATACATAGAGAAAGTCGATTACCTTAATTTGCTGCAAACATTTGACGGCGGGGTTGATGCATTAAACTTTTTGAAAAATAATGCAGTAGATTTAATATTTCTTGATATTCAAATGGAAGATTTAACCGGTATACAAATGCTTGAAGCCGTTGACATTAAACCAAAAGTCATTATAACAACTGCTTATGACAAATATGCGATAAAAGGTTTCGAACTTGATGTATGCGATTATTTGCTTAAACCAATTTCTTTGCAACGGTTTATTAGAGCTACAGATAAAATATATAACACATTAAATATTCAAAATGATAATGCTGTAATAAAGCATAAAGATTCTAATCTTGCAAAAAAAAATGATTTTGTTTTTATTAAGACTGAATACAGAATTGAAAGAATAGATTTCAAAGACATTCTTTATATTGAAGGTATGAAAGATTATCTTAAAATCTTTACAGAAGAAAAAAAAATTGTGACTCTTCAAAACTTTAAAACACTCTTACAACATCTGCCATCTGATAATTTTATCAGGGTACATAAATCATACGTTATATCTTTCAACAAAATAGAAAAAATTGAACGGAAAAAAATATTTATCAAAAATGTCAAAATTCCTATCGGAGAAACCTACCATGAATATTTTTTTAATTTGTTAAAAAGTAAAGATTTGATAATGTATTAGTCCTTTTTCTTTTTAAATGCAAATTATTTTTATAGGGTGAAAAACGTTTAAGATGTCTTTATATAAAAAAGACCAAAACTAAATCGAAAAGGATATAATGAATAATGATTATTTTTTCGTAAAAACTGAATATCGAATTGAAAAAATAAATTTCAATGACATTCTTTATGTTGAAGGTATGAAAGACTATCTTCAAATTCACGGGAAAAATAAAAAAACAATGACCCTTCAAAATTTTAAAACACTTCTTAATTATCTTCCGTTAGACGATTTCGTAAGAGTTCATAAATCATATGTTGTATCTGTTAAAAAAATTGAAAAAGTTGAACGAAAGAATATCTCAATAGGAGATATCAAAATTCCGATAGGAGAAACTTATCGTGAATATTTTTTTCATCTGTTGAAAAGTCGAGACTTGATACTTTAAAAAATTATTTAAGATAATTATGAATATTAACTAATAAATTCTTTTCTTACATCATAAATTACAGACCTTTCAGACAGGTAATCTAATACATACTTATAGTTTTGTTCGTTAACTCCGAGAAATTCAGGAGGTGATATTCCCTTTTGCTTATATAAATTTTTTGAAATTAAATTCACAACAGCAGTGCATGTATAACCTGTAGTCCTTGCCATAGAAGATGTATTCGTTTCTTTGTTGAATCTGTCAAAAAGATTATACGTATATCTGACATTTTTATCATTTTCAGAGCCTTCGCAAATAACACGCATAACTGTAAACTCTTCTTCTCCTTGTTTCAATTCCCATTTCGGAAAAAGGAGTTTTGCTGTCAAATCCAGAGGAGCAACTTTATTACCTTTTACTTCAACTTCTTCCTTATCGAAAAAACCGCATGCTCTTAACACTTTCATATATTCTGTAGTTCCGGGATATCTTAATGTTTTTTCAATCATATTCGGAATTTTCATTGTTTGCATCAAACTTCTTAATCCGTCTGTATTGAATGCTTCCAATGTTCCTGCACCTTCAAAATATATATGCTCGGCTTCGCTTAAAGCTTCGCGTACAATAAGCTCATTATTTTGAATATACCGAGCCGGGCGAGTATATTCTTCAATAACATCAATCGGAGAAAACACAGCTTTATAATCAAAAGGCCATTCTCTGACAAAAGGTAAACCTCCGACAAAACATTTATAATCGTTTATTTGCATTCTTTCGTTATGATATCCGCAAATAATATTGCCCATTCCGGGAGCAACGCCACAATCAGTAACAGCTGTAACATTTTTTTCTTTTGCTGAATTATCCAATTCAAAAGGATCTTCCGGAAAAAAAGAAATATCAACTACATTTTTACCGGCATTGATAATTGTTTTAAGAGTTTCAAATCCCATAAATCCGGGCAAAGCATTTACAACAATATCTGCATCA
>JAUVIG010000124.1 GCA_030592825.1 Chlorobiota bacterium
AATAACAGGCGGAAACAACTTCAGTCTTGGTTCTTATGTATGGTTATTCACAAGCGGAACAAATACCTTTCAAACTACTGTATCAAGTTTTTCAGGAACAATAACGCTTGATATCAACAGTACGGTTCGTTTTAACAGAACAACAAACGGTTCCGATCAAAATATCCCGGGTGGGGTTACATATGGTAATATTGAATTTTACGGCAGTAACCAAAAAATTCCGCAGGCAAATCTCGATATAAACGGTAATGTTTCGGCAGTCGGATATACACCCGTTTTAACCGATCTTTCACATCAAATAAATGTTGCAGGCGATTGGAATATGAGTCTTGTTACAACCAATCTTACAGGAACAAATGTTGTTATATTCGACGGAATTAATCAAGATATAAGCCAATCGAATTTCTCACATGTATATTTTTCTAATTCCGGAACCAAAAATATTTCCGGAACTCTTGATATTTTAAACAATCTTGTTATTCAAGCAAACGTAATTGTTGATGCAGGTGAAAGAAATATTTATATAGAAGGTAATTGGACTGAAAACGGAAACGGACAATTTCATCAAATCGGAGGACGTGTTACATTTGACGGTACAACTGCAAATCAGACAATTCAGACCAATGCAAACAGTTATTTTTACAACTTCACAATCGACAAATCAGGGGCAAATAAATTACTTACACTTAATTCTGACATTGATATTAACGGAACATTCGATTTTGCAGAGGATAACGCATCACTTAACATGAACGGAAATGATTTTTATGTTGCACGTGACTTTTATTTTCGTGAAGGCTGTATTTTTACTCACAATAACGGAAAAGCATACTTCGACGGAACAAATATTGCTCAACTTATTAGAAACTATAACACAAGTACAATTGTTTTTAACGATGCAGAATTTCTCGGAACAGCTGTAAAAAGATTATATGAAAATTCTTTCAAATTTGAAGGTGATGTTTTTATAAATAACACAACACTTGACGGTCAATGGTGGGATCATTATGTTGAAGGAAATTGGATTAATACAGGTGTTTTCAGACACTCAAACACATTGCATTTTAACGGAGCCGGTGTTCAAAGTATCTCTCAATCAAGTTTTCATACAGTTCGATTCGGAGGTGGTACCAATACTAAAACCCTTGCCGGAGATATAAGTTTAACAGGACATCTGTATATTGATGATGCAACTCTTGATGTGAGTGGTTCAAACTACGATATTACTTTGGACGATTATTGGCATAATGACAGTACAGGTTCTTTTATTGCCAGACAAGGTACGGTAACTTTTACAGGCGAATGGAATTATCTTTTTACAGGTGAAAGCAACACTCAATATGCCGGCGGAACTTATTTGACTACACAAGGAGGAACTAAAAGTTTTTATAATCTTACAGTAAATTGTTTAAGTGAGGATCATTGGCAGATATTAAGAGGAGACTTGCATGTTACAAATAATTTTAATATTAATGAAGGCGATTTCAGACAAAGCCATGATCCGAATAATTACGGAATAAATGATATTTATGTCGGCGGAGATTTTATTAGTAACGGACAATTCCGAAATAATAATTACGGAGAATTTATTGAACTGAATCCTACAACCGGAAGTTATACTTTTGACCCCGGAACTGCTAATACATACAGCATATTTAATTTTAACGGTGCAGCCGGAACTTCATATGCTTTTGAAAGTGATTTTAATTTATACGACAATAGAGCAATTACAATTACAAATGGTGATATTGACTTGAATTCGTATAAAATTACTACAAATAGTTCAGGTGGTGATATTACAATAAACGGCGGAACGCTTGAAGTTGATTCATCTGCAATTATTAGTATGGGTAGCGGAGCAACATTAACAAATGCCGGCGGAATTTTTATGCTTACCGGACATACCGATGATCCGGCATCACTTATTGCTACATCAGGAAACTTTACATTTGTTCAATCTTCCGGAATAATTCATGCTCAAAACTACCGAATTGAAGGAACAACCGGAAACGGAATTGATATTCAAGGCGGAAGCATTGACGGAACAAATACTTTTCAAAGCGGAAGCTTTTCCGGAGGAAGCGGAACAGCATATCTTACCACAAGTGCTGTAAATCTTGGGGGAGACAGAACAATAGCAAATGTAACTTTCAACACCGGACCTACTTACAATGTTCAAAGAACATCCGGAACAGGAGATATGAACTTTGAAAATGCTGCGGGAACACTTGCAGGAGAAGACTATGATAATGATCCCGGAACATTTGTAAATTGGACATATCCGGGAGCAGTTTATTGGGATGGAAATTCTGACGGTGACGGAGATAATGTACATTGGAACGACCCTCAAAATTGGGCAAGCGATGCTGTGCCTGATATTAGTTCTCTTGTAATTCTTGATCACAATGCAGTTGCAGGTGCATACACAGTTAGTTTATCAACAATTGCAGACGGATCAGCACAAAGTATTATGTTTAATTCCGGAGCAAATCAAATATCTCTTGTCTTAAACGGGCAAGAACTTACAATTGCCGAAGATATTACAATCGGAGCAAATTCTGTATTAACACAAACAAATGCAACCGATACAATTAAAGTTGGCGGAAGTTGGTCAAATGAAGGAACTTTCAATGAGGGAACTTCAACTGTTGTCTTTAATCCGACTACAGGAACTCATACAATTACAACACAAGGTGCAGGCGATGCTTTTTACAATTTTGTTGTAAACGGAACAGGAGGAACAAATATTATAAGCTCAACACTTGATATAAACGGTGATGTTGAATTATCAGCAGGAACACTTAACGGTGGCACAAACACAATTACAGTAGCCGGTGATTGGACAAGAAGCGGCGGAACTGTTTTTAATGTTGGTACAAGTACCGTGAATTTTGATAATAACGGAAATCAAAGTATAAACGGAGGCGAATTTTATAACTTCATAACAAGTACCTCCGGAACAAAAACCGCAACTGCAAATATTGATATTGATAATGATATTACAATTGGTGCAGGAACAGTTTTTAACGGCGGAACAAATATAATCTATGTTGGGGACGACTGGACAAATAATGTCGGAAATGCCGGTTTCACCCAAGCAGGAGCGGGAACAGTTATTTTTGACGGAGAACACTCCGGACAAGATATCGGTTCTGTTTCAACACAAGTAACAACTTTCAATAATGTTACAATTACCGGAACTCAAACTAAATATACTCGAAGAAGTATTACAATTAACGGAAATCTTATTATTACAAGTGCAGCACTTTATATTGTTGACGGAACAACCGTAAACGGTGCAGGCGGAAGCAACACAATTAATATGAGTGCAGGTCGCATTTATGTAAATGGTGCAAATAATTTTCCGCAAAACTTTGAGACTATAAACTTATCAGGCGGAACTGTTGATTATTATGCAGATATTAACCAAACAATATATGCTACAACCTATTATGCACTGATGGTAAGAAGAATTAATGCAGGAAATCTCACAACTAAAACAGTTGCCGGAGATATTACAGTAAATAATACACTTTATATCTATGATGACGAAACTCTTTTGGATGTTGATGATAATACTATAAATCTTTACGGTAATTTAAGTCTTGCAACAGACGGACGGCAAATTGATTGGGGAACTGACGGAACTCTTATTCATTTTGGAGAATATTGGACCGTAGATGTCGATATTGATTTTCTTAATAACGTAATAAAAAAGAATCGCGGATATATGAGAGTAAGATATAAAAGCCTTGATATTACAGGAGATTTATCAATACTTGAAGATGCTTATTTTCAGCAAGATACTGTGAATGTTATATGCACAGGTGCTAATAAAACATTCACTCTTGCTGCTACTTCTTATGTTAATTCATACAATCCCGAAACACTCGGATCAAATTCCGGAAGAAAAGCATTCCCTGTAGATTTTACTACCTATAATATACATAAAGACAGTAGAGTATATTTAAGAGGGACAATAGGAGACCAAGAAATTTATACTATACCCAACTACGGTAATTTATATTTATATACTCATGCCGAAATAGATCAAACACTTGACGGAAATCTTGATGTTGAAGGTGAATTCAGAATGTATGATGAACCTACATTATTTGATGCAGGTTATAATATTAACATTGCCGGTGATTATGTTGATATCAGAAAATATTCACCAACCGGTACAACAACAATGACCTTCGACGGTGCCGATCAACGCATTATTGATGCTGCAACCGGAACAACAGTTTTCGATATGAAAAATGTTGTTTTTGCAGGCAGCGGACAAAAATCATTACATTACAGCGGTGATGATTATTACAATGTTACAGGTGATTTAACAATTAACTCCGGTGTAACGGTATATCTGCCGAGAAGATTAGATTTCAGCGGAGCAAATTGGACTAATAACGGAATCTTTAATCATACAGCTTATGTTGTCAATTTTACGGGAACTGTTGCACAAACTATTGATCCCGGAGTTGATAATGATTTTTACTCTGTTTTATTCAGTAATGCAGGCACAAAAACTTTCGTGAACACAGGTATTGATGTTAACAACGGAGCATTTACTATTGAAGGCGGAACAACAGTGAATATGGGTAACGGGCTTACTCATTTTATTGCTTCCGAAAGAATTACAAATAACGGCGGTACATGGACTACTACAAATGCAAATTTCATTTTCGATCGTAACGGAACTCAATATCTTCCTGCAATGACATGTGAAGACATGACTTTTCGAAGATATGACCAATGGAACAGGGTCAGATATCTCGAAGGTGCAATTAATATTGATGATTTAAATATTGAAGAAGGTACGCAATTACGTTGTTCACAAAATGGTGAAACTTCTACCCCGACATACAATGTTACAATGACAGGTAATTTTATAAATAACGGTTATTTATATGCTTGGGGAAATACTTTTGCCTTTGAAAGTGATAATACAGATGCAAAAACAATAAAACAAGGACAAGGCTCTTTTGATAATGTTACTTTTAATCAAAGTATTTTAACTCAAAATACAAGAATTTACACTTTAACGGAAGAAACTCGTTTTTACGAAGATATGACAATCGGCTTAAATGCAACTCTTGATTTAAACGGACAAATTCTTCGACTCGGAAACGATGACCCTAATGATCCGGTTGAACCGGATGCAGAAGAACATCTAATCGAATCAGGCGGAACTCTTGATGTTGATGCAGGAGCCAATTTGTATTTTAGTTGCAGAGACCAAGGAAATCCGGTTTTGGATGTTGACGGGACACTTAAAATTGTCGGTACAAACGGGAATAATGCAACCGTAACTTCAACAGACTGGCATTCAAATTCTCATCGAATTAATATAAACTTAAATAACGGAGCAACAATTCATGCTCAATATTATTTAATGAAATATTTAACCGATGACGGTTTTTATGTTGATGCAGGTGCCGTAATCGACCCTGTTAATGACTTCTCAAACGGAACATGGTCTGATATAAATACAGGCGGAGGCAGATATTTATATTGCAATGCAGATGTTTCTGCAATAGGAACAGTTGATAATCTTACTTTTGATTACAGCGGTACACCAACAACAGGAACGCATTTTAATGTTAAGAGAGATGTAGGTTCTGTCGGAGTACTGACTTTTGGAGGTACTGCAAGCGGTTTACTTGCCGGCTCAACATACGAAGCCGACCCGACCGGCGAAAATAATACAGGCTCAAGTTTAATTGAATGGCCTCCGGTATCGGAAGTATACTGGACAGGTGCAATCAGCACTGATTGGTTTATTGCAGGTAACTGGTCTCCTGCAACAGTACCTACAAATTTAATCAATGCAGTTATACCGATTCGTGCAAATAACCCGATTATTACAGGAAATAATGCAACTTGTAAAAACCTGCAAATAACTGATGGATTCCTTATTATGCAATTAGGCTGGGATATTACAGTAAGCGGTGATGTATATATCGGAGCAGGTACATCTGTAGGGATTTTGGCAATTGAAGATCCAAGTTGTATTATCACAGTAAACGGAAACTGGACAAGAGGACAGAATGCACTTTTCGTTCACGGAAACGGAACTGTTATTTTTAATGCCGCCGGCGGAAGTGTATCAATTGATGCTCGTGATTCTGAATTTGGAAACCTGATTTTTAACGGAGGTGCTACATTTATGATTACCGGGCAAGAAACATTTGTTGACGGAAATCTTACAATCAGTAACGGAACATTATCACCAATTGTTAATGATTACAGATTAAAAATCAGAGGGAATTATAATAATTCAGGAGGAACTTTTGAAACAACTACTGTCGGAACAGTCTGTTTTGATAATTCCGGAGACCAAACAATTACAAACGGTACATTTTGGCATGTTGAAATTGAAGGTTCAGGAACAAAATCAACAGTAAATGCTTGTACTATTGACGGTAATCTGGATATAAAAACTGCAACTTTCCAAGGCGGTGCAGCTGTTGATATGAATAATTACGTAACAATTGAAGCTCCCGGAACTTTCAATGACGGAGGTTTTACACATACATTCTCCGGTTATCGTTGGACAGGAACAGGAACTTATGCAGGAGCAGGAATAATTGAATTTGACAGAGACGGTTCTCAATACATTACAACTTCAAATTTCAACAGCCTTTTATTAAAAAATAACGGTGTTGTTACACTTGAAGGAGATATTGGTATGACAGGAAATCTTTCATTAATTGAACCAAACATGTATTTAAATGTAGTTGACTATCAGATTACTAATACATCCGGTACCGGTACATTCTCAATGGCTGATGACAGAAGGATTTATGTAAGAGGAGCAAATAATTTCCCGATTGGATTCAACACTTACAGCTTCCATAAAGACAGTTATTCAATGTATGACGGAACTATGGCTCAAACAATAGCTCCTTTCCCTATAATTTACGGAAGGCTTTATCTTGACAACAGTGCTAAAACCGCAGGAGGACATCTTGATATTAACGGAAGATTATATTTCTATGATGATGCTTCTTTGGATGTTACAACAAATAATTATCGAATAAATATTGAAGGAGACTGGTATAATACTGCCGGAGCAACCTTTATTCCGCATGAAGGAGAAGTTATATTTGACGGAAATGATGAGTATTCTTATTTAAGAGTATATGAAGACAGTAAAGACAGTAATCCTTTTTATAAATTAACTGTGAATAAAGGAGCCGGTGAAGTACGTTCTCATTGGACAGATATAACCGTTCAAGATAATTTAAGAGTTATAAACGGTATATTATATCAAGACGAAATAATGTATGTAGGCGGTGATATGTCGGCACTTTCAGGAACATTCGGAACAGCCGGAACTTATTATCTTAATAAAGCAGCCGGAAGTTCAAATCTTCAATTAAACGGTTCTGTATTAAATAATCTAACCATAAATGCAGGGGCAACTTATTACCTGCAGGATGCTTTGGAAATGAACGGCAGTTTTAACTTGATTGCCGGAACTTTTGAAGGTAACGGACAATTAGTAAGAATGGGTAATTACGGTGAAGTAAGCGAAATATCCGGACTATACAAAATAGGTGCCGGTGGTATTTTACAATTACCTAATTACGGAACATTCAAAATAAATTCAGGTGGTGAAGTTTGGGTTGTCGGTGATGTTGATAATATTGCAACAGTAACAAACTATAACGGAAGATATTATTTTAATGTTGAAAACGGAGGAGCAATAAGAGCAACAAATTATTTATTTGAATATATGGCAGAAGCCGGAGTTTACATAAAAGACGGCGGAATTATTAATAACAGTTACAATTTCAGCTACGGAACATTTACGAATTCTGCTGCCGGCGGAACTTGTTTACGAATTGAGAATAATCAAGACTTCACAGAAGCAGGGGGAAATCCGATTACGGAAGTTTCATTTCCTTATAATCCGACAGGTGGTGCAAGTAATGTTACAAAAACAATTGCAGCCGGAGGAACTATTGATTTTAAGGATTATTCAGGAGAATTTGGCGGCGAAGATTATGATAACGACCCGGATAATCTGATAAATTGGATTTCTCCGCCTTATGTAATGTGGACAGGAAATATTGATAATGATTGGTATAAAATCGGAAACTGGGAAGTTACATTCGGTCCTGACAGAATACCGTTAATTTCTGATAATGTACTTATTACACAACAAACAAATCAACCTGTAATTGATACTGACGGTGCATTAGCCAAAAGTCTTAATATTGAAGAGAATGCAATTCTTACTCTAAATACGGCAGCAGCAACTGATACAACACTTGAAGTTGCTCAAGATGTTGATTTTGCAGGTACAATGATTATGACATCAGGTGCTGATACATTAACCGCAGGAGGAAATTGGAATAACTCCGGTATGTTTATGGCGGGGCAAGGAACAGTAATTCTTAACTCTCTTTCCGGTATTAAATCGCTGGATAATTTTAACGATTTTTTCTATAATTTGCATATTAATTCAGTTTCTGATATACAGCTTTCAAGAAACACAACTGTTAATAATAATTTTATTATTAAAAACGGAAATTTTGACCTTGTAGCAACTAACAGAATTTTCACGGTAAAAGGAAATTTTTATAATTATGATAATTTTGTTTCACAAAACGGAAAATTGATTCTTTCCGGAACCGGGGCAAATCAAGTGTTTAATCCGGGCAGTTCTGCTTTTTATAATATTGATATTGATGCCGGCTCATTGGTTACTTTAACTGATAATGATTTGAATCTCAATCACAATATGAATATTAATTCAGGAACTTTTGATTTAAACAACAGAACTTTTAATATGGGTGATGCATCCGGAACAGATGTTCTCACACTTGCAGGCGGAACAATAAATGTTGATGAAAACGCATACTTAAAACCTGCAAATAATTCATCAATTGAAGTTAACAGCGGAAGTTTTATTATGCTTGGGACAGATGTTGATAATCCGGCATATTTACAATCACAATCAGGAACTTTCGCATTTAACATTAATTCCGGAGGTTCAATTCAAGCGAGATATTATAATGTCCAAAATACCGATGTTTCCGGTATAAGAATTAAATTCGGTGCAACAATTCATGCTGTAAATAATTTTTCCGATGGTGTTTGGCGAAACGGAACTTCACCCGGTCAATATTTATGGTTGGAAAATGATTTTGCTGATTTTACAGTAATCGGTGAATATTTTCACAGCGGAGCATCAGTTAATGTAAAAAGAACTTCAGGCTCAGGTGTTATAACTTTTGAAGATGCACTCGGATTGCTTGCAGGTTATCAGTATGAAGATGACGATAATTCTGCAACAACAGGAAGAATACTATGGACTTATACTCATGACCAATACACTTGGACCGGAAATGTGGATACTGACTGGAACGTTGCAGGAAACTGGGATGTACCTGTTTCTGTTCACCCGAGTGG
>JAUVIG010000317.1 GCA_030592825.1 Chlorobiota bacterium
AATAAGAGACCAAATGCATATGTTTTAAAGATCAAAGGCTATAAATGGGAATTAGAAGAAGGATTAAGCAATAAAGGAAAAAGGAATCTAAATGAAGCATTAAATTTAATTTCCGATTTAATATAATTTTAAACAAATATAGTATATTTTTTAATGCAGTAAAAAAACACATAACTTGTTAAGCATTTAACAAGTTACATCATTATTAATTACAAAACTTAATAAAAAATGATTCAAACAAAAACTATTGTTCAAGAACTTGTAAAAAAGCATGGCAATAACAGGGAAAGTCTGATACCTGTTTTGCAAGGAATTGTTGAAAAAAACAATTATATTACTGATGAAGATATAATTGAAATTGCAAATACATTAGATATTTCAGCAGGCGAAATCTATGGTACAACCTCTTTTTATACTTTTCTTGATACTGAAAAGAGAGGGAAATATGTAATTCGTGTATGCAAATCAATTATTGCCGTGATGAAAGGTAAAGCTGAAATTATTAAAACCATTGAGAATATTTTAAATATTAAGGTAGGAGAAACCACACCTGATAATAAATTTTCCCTTTTGGAAGCTAATGATATCGGATGGAGTGATAAAGAACCTTCAATGTTGATTAATGAAAAGGTTTACACAGAATTGACTCCCGAAAAAACAACAGAAATAATTGAGTCTTATTTAAGAGACTGATTATATTCGGTTTATTTAAAAGAATAATAAAGATATACCGAAATCTGATAATAATTAATATTCGGTATCGAATATAAAAATAAAAAAAATATGAGTGAAAAAATAAAAAAAGTTGATAATATCTTTTCTAAAGATTGCAACTGTAAAGACATTCTTGCAAAGACATTAAAAAAAGATAAAGACAGTTTTATACAGGAATTAATTGATTCCGGTTTAAAAGGCAGAGGTGGTGCAGGTTTCCCCACAGGTTTAAAATGGAAATTTGCTAAAATGGCAGAAGGAGACGAAAAATTCGTAATTTGTAATGCTGACGAAGGTGAACCCGGAACTTTTAAAGACAGAGTAATATTACAGGAAGTCCCACAAAAGGTTTTGGGCGGAATGGCATTATGCGGACATATAATCGGAGCAAAAAAAGGTTTTATCTATTTGCGAGGTGAATACGCTTGGATGAAACAAGATCTGCAAAAGGCAATTGATGAAATGCATGATGCATTTAAAACTATGAAGCTTGATTTTTTCATTGATATCAGAATGGGTAGCGGAGCATATGTTTGTGGTGAGGAAACTGCACTGATAGAATCAATGGAAGGAAAAAGAGGCGAACCGAGAAATAAACCGCCGTTCCCTGCATCAATAGGATTCAGAGGAAAACCTACAGTTGTAAATAATGTAGAAACTTTAGTATATACCCTTATGATTGCTCATATTGGTGCACCGGAGTTTAAATCATTAGGAACTGCTGATTCTGCCGGTTCTAAAGTATTTTCAATTTCCGGAGATACTCCTATACCCGGAGTATATGAACTTGAACTGGGCATGAAATTATCTGATTTTGTTGAAGAATTTGGTGATGGTGATACCAAGGCAGTACAGGTTGGAGGTGCTTCAGGATTTTGCGTACCGAGAAGAAAATTCAATGATACAGTAATTGGTTTTGAGGGAATCCCTACAGGTGGCTCTATGATGTTGTTCAACAGCCACAGATCAATGTATAATGTATTGCACAATTATCTTGATTTTTTTGTTGAAGAAAGCTGCGGGCAATGTACTCCGTGCAGAGTCGGTTGTCAGCAATTATTAAAAGGAATTGAAGCTGTTAAATCAAAAGAAAGAGATTCAAGTTACCTTAATGAACTTATAAAACTTTCAGAAACCATGCATACTGCTTCAAAATGCGGGTTAGGTCAATCCGTAGCTAATTCTTTTAATTCTATTGTTGAAGAATTTACAGAAGAAATCATGTATTAACCTTTAAAGAAGAAAAAAAATGACAAAAATGATAAATTTAAAAATAAATGACATTCCGGTTACTGTAGAAGAAGGTGCCACAATATTGGATGCTGCAAAAAAGGCAAATTTTAAGGTTCCTACCCTGTGTAACCACAGCGATTTATGTGTAGCCGGTAATTGTCGGGTTTGTGTGGTTGAACAGGTTGGTGCAAGAAATCTTCAGGCTTCATGTGCTGTGCCTGCAGCAGAAGGCATGGAAATTCTGACAAGCAGTGCAAAAGTAAGAAGAGCCAGAAAAAATATTATTGAATTACTGCTTTCGGAACACAGAACAGATTGTACTAAATGTTATAAAAACGGAAAATGCGAACTTCAAGATTTAGCAACCGAATATGCAGTAGGTGATAATATTTATATTGATCTTGTTCCGTTTAATGATTATTCTGTTGATTTGTCTTCTCCTTCAATTATGAAAGATGACAGCAAATGTATCAGATGTCAGCGTTGTGTAAGGACATGTGCCGAAATGCAACAGGTTGCCGCTATTGCTGTTGCAAATAAAGGCAGTGAACAAAAAATATCTACTTTCTTTGATAAACCAATGGCTAATGTAGTATGCACAAACTGCGGACAGTGTATTATTCGTTGTCCTACAGGAGCCCTCGTTGAAAGAAATTCCATTGATGAAGTATTTGATGCAATTTATGATCCGGATAAACACGTTGTAGTTCAAACTGCTCCGGCTGTTCGTATTGCTTTAGGTGAAGATCTTGATTTTGAACCGGGTGAAAGAGTTACAGGAAAATTAGTAACGTCTTTAAAACTTCTTGGTTTTGATTCAGTTCTTGACACTGATTTTACTGCCGACCTTACTATTATGGAAGAAGGTACAGAATTACTTACACGCTTAAAGAAAGCATTAGTTGACGGAGATAAAGATGTTGCATTACCAATGACTACTTCTTGCTCTCCGGGCTGGATCAAATTTATTGAGCATAAATTTCCACAGTTACTTTCTAATGTATCAACATGTAAATCACCGCAACAAATGTTTGGTGCATTAGCTAAAACTTATTATGCACAAAAAAGAAACATTGATCCTTCAAAAATTGTTTCTGTTTCAATTATGCCTTGTACTGCTAAAAAATATGAGGCTAACCGTCCGGAGATGAGAGACAGCGGATATAAAGATGTTGATTATGTCCTTACTACAAGAGAACTTGCCAGAATGATTAAACAGGCAGGTATTGATTTTAAATCACTGGAAGATAATAATTATGACAGTATTATGGGAGTTTCAACCGGTGCTGCCGTTATCTTTGGTGCTACAGGCGGAGTAATGGAAGCAGCTATAAGAACGGCATATGAAATTGTAACCGGTAAAGAAGTTCCTTTTAAAAACCTTAATATTACTCCGGTTAGAGGTATGGAAGGCGTTAAAGAAGCTTCTGTTAAAATTGAAGGCTGTGTTGAAGACTGGAAATTCCTTGAAGGTGTTGAATTGAAAGTTGCCATTGCTCACGGTTTAGTTAATGCAAATAATGTTCTGCAAGCTGTAAAAAACGGTAAAGCCGACTATCATTTTATTGAAATTATGGCTTGCCCCGGAGGATGTTTGGGAGGCGGAGGACAACCTATCCCAACCAGTTTGGAAATACGAAACAAACGTACTGCAGCAATTTATGAAGAAGACATGAATATGCCTTTCAGGAAGTCTCACGAAAATCCTGAAATTAAACTGATTTACGAAGATTTTCTCGGAGAACCTCTTGGTCATAAATCCCACGAACTTCTTCATACACATTACACAGAACGAGAAGCATATTAAAATTCTGCCGGAAGAGAAACAGGTTGTTATTTTAACAGCCTGTTTTTGGTTTTATCACTCTTGAAAACACGACAAATGAAATTCACACCTGAAAAATATAATATTCCTGATGAACCAATGAAACCTTTTATTGATCCGTCGGAAATACAAAAAATTCTTGATGAAGAAAAATCGGATAAAGGAAAGATAAAAGAAATAATTGAAAAATCCTTAAATAAAAACAGGCTCACATTACAGGAAACAGCAGCTCTTGTAAATACAACAGACCCTGAACTGATTGAGCAAATTAAAGAAGGTGCCAAAACATTGAAAAATACTGTTTACGGCAATCGTATTGTTTTATTTGCACCTTTATATATAGGAAATAAATGCTCTAATAATTGTACTTATTGCGGTTTCAGATCAACTAATACAGATGCTGTAAGAAAAACTCTTAATGATGATGAAATCATCAAGGAAATTGAGGCGCTGGAAGATAACGGGCAAAAAAGGCTTATCTTGGTTTACGGCGATCATGATCAATACAATCCTGAATTTATTGCCCATACTGTTAAAATTGCTTATGGTGTAAAAAAAGGAAACGGCGAGATCAGAAGAGTAAATATTAATGCAGCACCTTTAGATATTAACGGATTTCGTATTATAAAAGAAGCAGGAATCGGTACCTATCAAGTTTTTCAGGAAACATATCATCCTGAAGCATATAAAACTTATCATTTAAGAGGTAAAAAGGCAGATTATAATTATCGGCTTACTTCTTTAGACAGGGCACAGGAAGCAGGATTGGATGATGTAGGTATAGGAGCTTTATTCGGCCTGTACGATTGGAAATATGAAGTACTCGGATTGGTAAGACATACTAATCATTTTGAAGCTTGTTATAATGTAGGGCCTCACACAATTTCTTTCCCGCGTATCAAAGATGCTTCCATGCTTCAAATGGGTAATAAATACTTTGTAAATGATGATAATTTTGCAAAATTAATTGCAATATTAAGACTTGCTGTTCCATATACAGGGATGATTCTGACTGCACGTGAATCCAAAGAGATACGAGATGAAGTTATTCATTTTGGTGTTTCACAAATTGACGGAGGCACAAAATTAGA
>JAUVIG010000194.1 GCA_030592825.1 Chlorobiota bacterium
AACGAATATACAGACATGATTTATCTGAAGAAATAAAAGATTAGCAGGAAATATTATTACAGCATTATAAAGTACCTGTTATTTACCTTAAAAAGATGACAAAATGGATTACTCAATTGATGTTAAGAATATTGAACAAAGTTTTGACAGAATTGCAACAGACCTTTTAAGGAAGAGTGAATTAATCGTAAATGATATTCATTTTAAAATAACTGAAATAGAATTTTATTATTTTCATGAAGAATTGCATCCTGATAATTATACTCATGAGCATAACAGAAATGCGGGAGAATGGAGATTTCATAATCGAGGATTAGACATTACATTGCAAAGTGTTAAAAAACAGGATGGTGGTGTTTTAATTAGAGGTTTAAAGCATAATTCAGAATATGTAAACGGACCGAGAAAAATAATAATGTGGATTTTTGAAAAATTCGGAAAGGTTAATGATAAAAATACATTGATATTACAAAAGAAGGATGATAACGGTTGTAAAATAACTAAAACATTCAGACATTTGCCAAAAAAAATTCAAGATAAAAATTATCATAAAAAATATTATCGCTATTTGACAAATTTAGATGAATTAGACATGTCAAAATCAATAAAAGCTGAAATTAAACAAAAATCAAAAAAAATATGAATTATTCATTAAACATTATCAGACTACATTGTATATAATAAGTAATAAGGTTTGGTTTGCAGGAATTTGTTTTTTACTGTTTTGTATATTGAAAATAAGGTTTCTTTTAATGCTCATAATAAATTATCGTATCTTTGAAAAATAATAAAAATAATATGGAAACAATAACTATCCCTAAAAAGGAATATTTAGATATGATTTTTTTATTTCAAAAAATTAAAGAAAAATTTGATTTTGTAATAAATTTTAATTCTGATGAAGAAGATAAAACAGAAATTAATGTCATGAAATATTGTGGTACTATTTCATTAAAAGAAGATGCATTAGAAATTCAAAATAAGATGAGAGATGAATGGGAATAGTATTGTTGTTGATACGAATATAGTTTTGTATTTATTGAACGGAAATTATAAACTTGCAAAACAACTTGATAAAAAAATAATATATGTTTCTTTTATTACAGAATTGGAATTGTTAGGGTATAAAGCACTAAATAAAAGTGATAGAATTATTATTCAAAATTTTTTAAATGAATGTAGAATAATCGGAATAAATAAAAATATTAAAATAAATACAATAAAAATTAAACAAGAAACCAAAGTTAAATTACCTGATGCACTAATTGCAGCAACTTCTCAATTTATTGAAATACCATTAATTACTTCTGATAACGGATTTAATAAAATTAAAAATTTAGATCTTCATTTATTTGAAATATAGAAATTTAATAACATTTAGGATGATTTATTCAGCAATTGAAAGAAAGTTAAATTTTTTATTTTAAATAATATTTAAGAAAACAAATTATAAAAATATGATAAAACCAATTGACAAAGTAACAAATGAGAAAGCATTGGAAAATGCTGTAAAGAGGTATCAAGAAAAGAAAATTATTTTACCGACTTTTGAACAACAGAAAAATCCGGAATTGATACCGGATAAAATTAAAGACGAATTAAAAAACATAGGACTTTGGGATTTAAATCCTTTTAATTTATTCCGAATCACATGGAAAAATGAACCGAAAGAGTATGGCGGATTATTCGGAAAACCAACATACATTGAATTGCCGAAAGTATTAACCGGAACAGATGCTCGTATTATTCTTTTAATAGGAAAATATTTCCCGACCGGTTCACATAAAGTTGGTGCAGCATACGGTTGTCTTGCACCCGGTATTATAACAGGAAGATTTGACCCGACTTTTCATAAAGCTGTTTGGCCGTCAACCGGAAATTATTGCAGAGGCGGTGCATTTGACAGTCGTATAATGGAAACCGAACCCATTGCAATCTTACCGGAAGAAATGAGTCAAGAACGTTTCGATTGGTTGAAAGATGAAGTACAATCTACTGTTATTGCTACTCCCGGAAGTGAATCAAACGTGAAAGAAATTTATGATAAATGCTGGGAATTAAGAAGAACAAGAGATGATGTGATTATTTTCAATCAATTTGATGAGTTTGGTAATTCTGCGTGGCATTATAATATCACCGGAGATATTATTGAAGAAGTTTATAATCTGGTAAAAACTGAAAACAGTCAATTTGCTGCCTATGTTTCTGCAACAGGATCAGCCGGAACTATTGCCGCCGGTGATTATTTGCGACCGGTGTTTCCGCATATCAAAGTAGTTGCTTCAGAAGCATTGCAATGTCCCACTATCTTACAAAACGGCTTTGGTGCACATCGTATTGAAGGAATCGGAGATAAACACATTCCGTGGATTCATAATGTGAAAAATACAGATGCCGTTACAGCCATTGACGATGAAGACCCGATGAGATTGTTACGATTATTCAATGAACCTGACGGACATAAGTATCTAAAATCTATAGGAATACCGGCTGAATTGGTAGATCAATTACATTTAATAGGGATATCGGGTATCGGAAACTTATTGTCGGCAATTAAAACAGCCAAGTATTATGAAATGACTTCGGATGATGTTGTCGTAACCATTGCTACCGACAGTGCAGACATGTATCTTTCAAGAGTTGAAGAATTAAGAGAAGAACGAGGTGCATATACTGAAATTCAGGCTGTTAAAGATTTTGAAAAATGTATGCTCGGACAACAAACCGACAATATGCGTGAATTAGGATACCGAGACAGAAAAACCATACACAATTTAAAATATTTTACATGGGTAGAACAACAAGCAAAAGATGTAGAAGACTTAAATCAATTATGGTACGATCGAACTGTTTGGGATACCATGTTCAATCAAGTTGACAGATGGGACGAATTGATCAATGAATTCAATGAAAGAACAGGTGTTTTGAAAAAATATTTATAAATTTTTTATTGTGCTTGCTGCCCGTATTTTAGTTAATACGGGCAGCGTTGTGTCTGTATTTAGGTAAATTCAGTTATTTTATCAAAAAAAACCTTGTATTTTTACAGATAAATTTTGTAATTTTACTGCCTGTATTTTTTAAATGCCTATGAATTCAAATGAAAAATAAAAATGATTGCCAATTTATCAATTATTATTTACTTTGGATATGTCCCGAATAATTTCGACAGGAATGCATGAAATGCATGAATTCCTTTAGGATTTGCAAACATGATCACACATTTCTTATAAATAACATTCATTCCTTGTTCTTTGGCATATTTAATTGTTGCTTTATCTTCTGCTCCCTGTTGAAGCCAAATTTGTTTGATGCTTTTTTCAGCAGCAGCTTTAACTACCTCAATAGAGTGTTTAGGTTTTGTAACAACGACTATGGCATCCGTTTCTGCAGGTAATTCATATACTGAAGAATAGCATTTCTGTCCCTTAAATTCATTTAAGTTTGGATTTACCGGCAAGGTATCACAGCCGGCTTTTATCATTTCTTTATATATAGTACTGCCAAATTTTTTTTTGTCTTCAGATACTCCTACAACAGCAAATTTCTTACTCGCAAAGAATTGATCAATTTTTTCTAATTTCATGGTTTTATTTTATTTAATATTGATCAAAGATAAACCAATCTTTAGTAAATATCAATGTAATTTGTCATTATATATGATTCGTTTATCATAACAAAAAAGCTAAACTTAAATATTAGTTTCATAAAGCCGGAAAAGAATAATATATTTAATGCATCTCTGAATATTAAGTTTCGGTTTTAATCTTAATTTTGTTGTTTAAAATAAGAGATATGATTATTGATAAATTTATTTATAAATGTACCGATTGTGATAAAGAATATCCAAAAAGTGAAGTCAAATATTTATGCCCTGCTTGTGAAAAGGAGAACACAAATGATAAACCGCCAAAAGGAGTATTGAAAGTTATTTATGATTACAAAAACCTCCAAACGTCCGAAGGACTTCGGAGCATTTATATACACCTGAAAGAAACCGAATTTCTTGATTTACTCCCGATTGAAAATATTAACAGTTTGCCGAAATTAAGGGTAGGAGAGACACCGCTTTACAGGCAATCGGAATTAAATCGAAAAAACTTATCGTTTAATCTCTATTTAAAAGATGATTCTCAAAATCCGACTTTTTCTTTTAAAGACAGAGCATCTGCATTAGTTTATGCTTATGCTAAAGAAAATAATATTGATACAATTGTTGCGGCATCAACCGGGAATGCAGGGTCTTCATTGGCAGGGATATGTGCTTCGCAGGGGCAAAAAGCAATTATTATAGTTCCCGAATCTGCACCTTTAGCAAAATTGACACAAATAGTAATGTATGGTGCTGCGATTATTCCGGTAAAAGGAACTTATGATGATGCTTTTGATTTGAGTATAAAAGCAACGGAAAAGTTTGGTTGGTATAATCGAAATACTGCTTTTAATCCTTTAACAATTGAGGGCAAAAAAACAGTTTCTTTTGAATTGTTTGAGCAATTAAATCAAAACATTCCCGACAGGATTTTTGTACCGGTTGGCGACGGTGTAATTATTTCAGGTGTTTACAAAGGCTTTGAAGATTTGTTGCAATTAGGCATTATTAAAAAGATGCCGACAATTGTTGCAGTACAATCTGACAGCAGTGATAATTTAACGCGAAATATAAGTAATTCCGAATTTATTATTAAAACTAGTAATACAATTGCAGATTCAATTTCCGTTGATATTCCTCGTAATTTTTATATGACAAAACAATTTATTGAAACATATAAAGGAGAATATCTGACAGTAACAGATAATGAAATCCTTAATGCATCATCTCAATTATCAAAAAATACGGGTTTATTTGTTGAACCTGCAGCAGCAACTGCATTTGCAGGTTTGCTTAACTACATGAATAACAATAAAATCAAGGCAGGTTCTGACAATGTTGTTTTACTTACCGGAAGTGGTTTAAAAGACCTGCAATCAGTGCAATCAGTTATTTCAATTCCTGATGCGGTTGTGCCGGATGTTGAGAGTTTGGGAAAGTTGTTATTGTAAAGAAACGTTTTGAGTCAGGACAAATGCATATTTTTTTTCAATCCCTTAATTTAGCAGGTTGACGTTTGATATTTATTTGTTATTTGATGCTTGTTATTTGTATTTTTCTTATGTTTAATCAGTAAGGGTATTTTTTTATGTATTTGTCTTACCTTTTGAATTTTCTTTCTTACTCATTCATTTTGAATTATCAGGTATTGTAAATGTAAATGTACTTCCTTTATTTTCTTCACTTTCAACTTTAATTTTTCCGCCGTGCTTTTCAACAAATTCTTTACATAAAATTAAACCAAGTCCTGTACCCCCTTCATTTTCAGTACCTTTAGTTGACATACTTTCTCCTATCTGAAAAAGTTGTGATTGTTTTTCTTTCGGAATTCCGACTCCGTTATCATTTACAGATATTTCAGTATAATTTTGATTATTTTCATTTGTAATTTTATTTGCATTTATTGTAATTATTCCTCCTTTAGACGTAAATTTTATTGCATTTGATAATAAATTGCGTAAAATTGTAACAAGCATTTCTTTATCAACCATCACATATATATCCTCAGATATTTCATTTTTTAAAGTAATTGTTTTTGCAACAGCAGTATGGTTTAGAAACTCAACAGTTTCTTTTGATATGGTATAAAGGCTTTTCAATTTAGGACTGAAATCAATAATTCCTCTCTGCGAACTTGACCAAAGGAGTATGTTTTCCAGCAATTTATATGTATTAAGACCACTTTGGTGAATAAATCCTATTAATTCCTTTTGTTTCTCTACATTAAATTTATCAAAATTCGTCAATAATAATTCTGAAAAATTAAGTATTGCATTAAACGGACTTTTGAGGTCATGGGCAATAATAGTAAAAAATTTGTCCTTAGAAGCATTAGAAATCTGAAGTTCATGTTCTGCTTTTTTTAATGCATCTCGACTTTTCTTTAATTCCAAATGTGTAGAAATTCTGGCCAAAAGTTCTGCATGATTAAATGGTTTGGTTATATAATCAACACCGCCTGCATCAAATCCCTTTATAATATCTTCAGGTTCAACTTTAGCTGTCAGAAAAATTATTGGAATTTCTTTCAGTTTTTCTTCATTTTTTATATGCATACAAGTCTCATAGCCGTCCATATTCGGCATCATAATATCCAAAAGTATTAAATCAGGAATTGTTTGTTTTAAAACTTTTAAAGCATTTTTTCCGTCATTTGCTCCTACAACATTATAGTTAAGTTCCATCAGGATAGTACCGAGTATTTGTAAGTTTCTTTGTTCGTCATCCACAATTAATATAAGTGGTTTTGAGTTTTTTATGTCCGATGTTTTCATTTTTTTAAACTTTTTGACAATGTTAATAATTCTTCAAGTAGTTCGGGAAAAATATCCAAGGTCTTCTCAACAGCATTCAAATTAAATGTTTGTGCTTGTGTTTTCAGCTGAGATGCCCAATTTGCAAGTTTATAGTAATTATAAGATTTATAATTCTTTGAAATATAATCTGCCAAAGTGATAATTTCATTTATTATAAAAGTATTTGAAATAGTTTTCCATTTTGGTTCAACATTTTTTTTCAGCATGTTATATAATTTATCCGGATTATTTATATTTTTTGTTTCCTTTGCTTTTAAATTTGAATCTGTTTCAATTTTAATATCTTCAACTTTGTGTTTTAAGTATTTGCAAATAGTTGAAATCAATTCATCAGAAGTAACCGGTTTGCCTAAATAATCATCGCAAACTTTTGTGATTTCTGTTTTCGCTTCCTGTGTTGAAGAAGCTGTAACTGCTATAATCGGGATATGTTTTGTTTTTTTATTCGATTTTATAAATTTAGTTGAATCAAGTCCGTTTATAACAGGCATACGCATATCCATAAGTATTAATTGCGGTAAATATTGCATTGCCATATCTATAGCTTCTTTACCGTTTTCTGCTTCAATTATATTGAAATCGTAATCATGAATATAAGATGACAGTAAATCTCTGTTTAATTTAATATCTTCAGCAATAAGTATAGTTGCTTTTTCAAATGTTACAG